>JBDTEK010000020.1:0-9936 GCA_039922575.1 Ginsengibacter sp. | reverse complement strand
AAGCTATTTTAAAAATAAAGCGCCTCTTTTTGAGGCGTTTCTTTTGAGAATAGGTCATGTGTCAGGTTTGAGGTGTCAGATACCAGGCATTAGGTTAACCAATAAACTAATAAACTAATAAACTAATTAACTAATTAACCCAATAAACTATGAAACAACTACCCTTCCGAACCGGCTTTGGCATTGATTTTCATCAATTGGTAGAAGGAAGGGAATTATTTATTGGAGGAATAAAACTGGAACATCATAAAGGAGCTCTTGGGCATAGCGATGCGGATGTATTATTGCATGCCATTTGTGATGCAATGCTCGGAGCCGCATGCCTTGGAGATATAGGAACTCATTTCCCGGATACTGATAATTTATATAAAAATATTGACAGTAAAATTTTATTGAAAAAATCAAATGAGTTGATTAAAAATGCCGGATATGAAATTGGGAATATTGACTCAACTGTTTGTCTGGAATATCCGAAAATAAAACCCCATACACATCTTATGCGAAAGGTAATTTCAGAAGTCCTTTCTATTGAAGAAAGCGCAATTTCAATAAAAGCAACTACTTCAGAAAAAATGGGTTTTGTAGGAAGAGAAGAAGGCATTGCAGCTTATGCGACTGTTTTACTAATAAACTTTGAGACTTAAAATTGAAAAACTTTTAACAATTCAAAAATTCATCCATTTTACAATTCAACAGCACGCATCACTATCTTTGTTTCTATGCATGATGTGATAATAAAGATCATAAATACTTCCGAAAATAAAAAGCCTGAATATGCTACTCCGGGTTCTTCAGGCCTCGATCTTAGAGCTAATTTGCCTGAGCCCGTTACTTTGCAGTCTTTAGAAAGAAAAATGATCCCGACAGGATTATTTATTGAAATACCCTTTGGCTACGAAGCTCAGGTGAGGCCAAGAAGCGGACTGGCATTGAAACAGGGAATTACTTGTTTAAATTCACCGGGAACCGTCGACAGTGATTACCGGGGTGAGATAAAAGTAATCCTTATCAACTTATCAACAGAAAAACAAACCATTAATCATGGCGATCGCATTGCTCAAATGGTAATCTGTAAAATAGAAAATGCTTTATTACAACCCGTAGAACAATTAGAAAATTCTTTAAGAGGCGACGGAGGTTTTGGACATACCGGGCATAATTAATTTATTTGATAAAAAAATTGAATGAAGATTTGTTTTAACCTCTTAATAGGATTTGTTTTTATTTATACAATCAATGGTTGCCGGTCCACTAAAAAATTGCAAACAGCGATAAATAAGAAAGACACTCCGGTTGTGATAATACAAAAATTACCCGCTTCCGATTCATTAAGCCTTGCTTCACAGGACTTAAATTCTTTGGCGAATAATAAAATTAATTATACCACATTCTCTGCAAAGGTAAAAGTGCAATATGAAGATAGAAACGGAAAGCAACCTGATGTAAATGCATTTGTAAGGTTGAAGAAAGATAGCTTGCTTTGGGTTTCAGTTAGCGCCACTTTTCTCAACTTTGAAGCCTTCCGTATTTTTATAACGCCTGATACTATTATTATTTTAAACAAACTTGATAAAATAGTGGAAAGACATCCTTTCAGCTATATTGAAACGGTTGCTCATATCCCTTTAACCTTCTCAACCTTACAAGATCTTTTGGTTGGAAATCCATTATACATTGGTGATAGTATTGTTTCCTACCGGCTAACTGAAAATAATATTTTAATAGGAACCATAGGAAAACTTTTTAAAAACCTGCTTACTATCTCCGCTGATAATAAACTATTAGAAAAAAGCAAACTAGATGATATCAGCATCGAAAAAAACCGGACCGCTGATCTTTTTTATGACAATTATGAAAAAAATAATCAGGTAACTTTTGCAACATATCGCGAAATAACTGTTGCAGAAAAAACCAAGGTAGATATCAGGCTCAACTTCAAACAATATGAGTTTAACAAGGAATTATCATTCCCTTTCAACATTCCACGAAATTTTAAAACAAAATAATGGTTACTTTAAAAAATTGCAGCTTGCATAGATACCTACTCATCATTCTTACTAAAAAATAATGTGCAATGCCATCTAAAATTATAACGGCTTTTATCTTTTTATTATTTGCTCAGATCTCATTTGCTCAACAACCTGCAGATAAGGCGACACTTCAAAAACAGAGGGAGCAATTAAGAAATGAAATTGAACAGACAGAAAGAATCCTAAACGAAACAAAGAAGACCGCAAAAGTTAATATAGGACAGCTCTCACTCATTAATAAAAAAATGGATCTGCAGGGAAATGTGATCGAAAACATTAACGGTGAAATACGAAATCTGAACAATGATATTTACTCTTCGCAACTTGAAGTAAATAAAATGAAGCGCATTTTAGATACGCTAAAGCAGGAATACTCAAAAAGCATGGTATATGCATACAAAAACCGTAGCAATTATGATTTTTTGAATTTTATTTTCTCAGCTAATAATTTTAATGATGCTATCAAGCGGATTGCCTACCTGAAATCGTACCGTAACTACCGAGAGATGCAGTCTGAAAATATTTTGAAAACACAAGCGATGCTTGAAGATAAAATTGCCATATTATCCGGAAATAAAAAAAGAAAGAATGTGGTGCTGGATGAGCAGGGAAAAGAATTGACAAAACTGGAAAAACAGCAACAGGAGAAATCCGAAATAGTAACCCAATTAAAAGGGAAACAAAAAGAATTAACGGCACAGGTAAACGCAAAACGAAAGCAGGATGCTAAACTAAGAAACGCGATTTCTGCTATGATAAAAAGAGAAATAGAAATAGCCAGGGCGGAAGCTGCAAAAAAAGAAAAAGCCCGCCTGGAAGAATTAAAAAGAGAAAAAGCTGCGGAAAAATCGAATCCTACAGAAAAAACAACCATTGCAAAAACAGTAAAACCCAATGTGCCGGCTAAAACTGCTACAAGCAGTGTATTAGTAAGTACCGAAGCAGATAGGGCATTAAATGCAAGTTTTGAAAAGAACAAGGGATCTCTTCCCTGGCCGGTTAATGGCTTTGTGATAAGCCATTATGGAGCCAACCAGCTACCAGGTAATATTGATTATAATAACCCTGGAGTAACCATTGGCGCAAAGGTGGGCGAAACGGTAAAAGCCGTTTTTGACGGTGAGGTTACACTGGTGAGTTATATTGAAGACAAACAAGCTGTATTTATAAAACACGGAAAATATTTTACGGTTTACAGTAATCTGGAATCTGTGAATGTACAGCGTGGAACACAGGTAAAAACCGGGCAGGCTATAGGAAGAGCGGGTGTAAACGATGAAGGCGACGGCGGCCGCGTGGACTTTATTTTAATGAAAGAAAGTGATAATGTAAACCCTGAATCGTGGCTAAGGCGTTAGAGTTTATTTAACGAAAGAAAAGTTTCTATTTAAAATTATTGAAAAACCTTTCGTTTCACAAATTCACATTTCATTTTCTGTATTACTCAACTTTCCGCATACCTTAAAAAAACATAAACATGTCATTTATTATTGAAGTAAATGGGAAAATGCCTTCGTTGGGGCATCACTGTTATATTGCCCCTAATGCTACGTTAGCCGGAGATATTATTATGGGAGACGAATGTAGTATCTGGTTCAATGCCGTCATTCGCGGAGACGTCAACTTTATCCGCCTGGGAAATAAAGTAAATGTGCAGGATGGAGCCGTAATCCATTGCACTTTTTTAAAAACTTCTACTCTCATTGGAAATAATGTAAGCATCGGACACAATGCAATCATACATGGATGCGTTATAGAAGAGAATGTACTGGTGGGAATGGGCGCTATCGTAATGGATAATGCCAAAATAGGAAGTAACAGCATCATTGCGGCTGGCGCGGTGGTTTTGGCAAATACCATAGTAGAAAATGGAAGTATATATGCCGGAGTGCCGGCAAAAAAAATAAAGGACATTTCAGAAGAATTGATAAAGGGTGAAATAGAACGGATTGCTAATAATTATGTGATGTATGCCAGTTGGTATAAGAATTGAGGAATAAGAAGCTTAGGGTTTTAAAGAATATTTTAGATGGCTTACGCTGGAACATGCAAGAGAGTTGAGGGTAAATGGAAGATAAATGTGATCATCGTAATAAGTAGCTTTAAATGAAAAAAATATTGATAGCCACATCG
Organism: Ginsengibacter sp.; assembly: GCA_039922575.1. Lineage (GTDB taxonomy): Bacteria > Bacteroidota > Bacteroidia > Chitinophagales > Chitinophagaceae > Ginsengibacter. The sequence goes on along the minus strand of JBDTEK010000020.1, from coordinate 5,773 downwards.
CTTTGCTGGATGCTTTCCGGATGCTTTATTTTTCACAAACAGGAAAAATATGGATGCCCCACAAATGGGAAAAACATCGGTGCAGAAAGAATTTTATCTGGTGATGCCAAAGCTATTAAAGCTGCAAAAAAGGCAGGAAAATTTAAATTCTAATTTATAAACTCAAGCTCTCTTCTCAACCAAAACCACTTCTTTATGTGTTATCATTTAAAAACGGATTTCGGCGGCACTGAAGCTGTAATTGACGACAATTGCGGCATTTCAAAATTTTACGCGATCGCAGGAACGCTTAGCGATGAGCTTAAAGTGAAATTTATAAACCAGGTGGACGATGCGGATACACTGGATTGGGATTTTAAATATAAAAAATATTTCCTCACACTTCATTATAATATTTTTAACGGAGTTTCTATACTTCCCCAATATATCCGCGGCACTTCAAAAGTAAATAAAGCGGTAGTGGAATTAGCGAATATGCTGGTAAAGAAAGCATACTGAGCAAAGGTTGATGTTGTGACTTGTGAGACTGTGATCTGTAATCACCAAATCACTACATCACCAAATCACTACATCTTTACACCAGTACTTATCACCACTTCTTATTATCAATGCTTCCCAAAATATTCAAATAACTTATATAACGTGCTGCAGAAATTTCTCCTTCTTCCACGGCAGTCTTTATCGCGCACCCAGGTTCTTCAATATGAATGCAATTGTTGAATTTGCATCCACTGATCCTGTGTTTCATTTCAGTAAAATAATGTGATAATTCGTGCGGCTCAATATCCATCAATGCAAACTCCCGCATTCCAGGTGTATCTATTATTTTTCCTCCAAAAGGCAGATCATACATCTCCGCAAAGGTGGTAGTGTGAAGTCCCTTGCCGCTCCACCCGCTTACATCCTGCGTTTTCAATAATAATTCGGGAAAAATGGAATTGATAAAAGAAGATTTACCGACGCCGGAATGGCCACTGACCAGAGTTGTTTTGTCTCTCAAAATATCATGAACTTCTTTAACGCCCGAATTGTCTGTAAGGCTCATCAGCAAAACGTGGTAACCGATATTTTCATAAACTGACTTAATTTCTTCAAACTTAATTTTTTCTTTTTCTTTAAAAAGATCACTTTTATTATACACAATTATTGCCGGTACATGGTACGCCTCAGAAGCAACAAGAAACCTGTCGAGAAAACCTGTGGATGTTTTGGGATCTTTTAATGTAGCGAATAAAATGCTTTGGTCAAGATTAGCGGCTACTATGTGATGTAAATGTTTGTTGTGTGGCGATTGCCTTGTAATATAATTCTTCCGTGGATAAATATTATGAATGATAACCGATTCTTCTGCAACGTCCTCTATATCCGCATCAATTACATCGCCAACGGCTATCGGATTCGTAGAAGTAATATCATCTATTTTAAATTTACCTTTTATGCGCGCATTAAAAAACTCCCCCTTTTCATTTTTAATTTGATACCAGCTTCCTGTTGATTTATAAACTAATGCTTTCATTTGTATTTAATTAGCTAATTAAGTAAATGGCTAATTAAGGGAATTTTTTAAATAAAGTATATCTCAAAATTAATTCTATCAAAAGCAATCCCATTGCAATAAAAATAAAAGGATAAAATTTCTCCGTGAAATGATGAAAGGAAGTTACTTCTACTTTTGATTTTTCTAATTGGTCAATTTCATTATAGATATGGTTAAGACTACGGTTATCAGTTGCCCTGAAATATTTTCCGCCTGTTTCATCGGCTATATTTTTTAATAATTTTTCATCAATAGCTACTTTTTCATTTGACATCACAATACCCATCGGAGTACTTATTGGGGTAGGCGCATATCCATCGGTGCCCACGCCTATTGTATAGACTTTTATTTTAAACGCTTTCGCTATTTCCTTTGCAGTTGAAGGGTCAATCAGTCCCCCATTATTTACTCCGTCTGTGAGCAAAATAATGACTTTACTTTTTGATTTACTGTTACGTAGCCTGTCCACACTGGTTGCCAATCCTGAGCCAATAGCAGTTCCATCTTCAAGAAGTCCATTTCTTATTTGCTGAATCTGAGATTTTAAAACATAATGGTCAGTTGTAAGAGGGCATTGGGTAAAACTTTCACCGGCAAAAATTACAATGCCAATTCTATCTGAAGGACGATGATCAACGAAATCCATTGCTACATTTTTGGCGGCTTCCATTCTATTAGGTGAAAAATCCTGAGCCGTCATACTTCCGCTTACATCAATACACAAAATAATATCGATCCCTTCACCTTCTGTTTGTTGTTCATCAAATTTTGTCTGCGGCCTTGCAAGTGCAATTATAATGCAACTCAATGCCAGTAGCCTGAACAAGAAAGGAAAATGCTGAAATACATTTTTTAATGAGCGTGAAGTAGACAATCCTTTAGTAGTGGAAAGGCTTACCGCTGCTTCCTGTTTTCTTCCAACGCTGAATTGCCAAAGTATTAGAAAGGGAATAATAGCAAAAAGTATTAAAAAAAGCGGCTGCCCAAAACTAATATTGGAGAAATAATCAAAGATCATTTTCGGGCGTTTTATTTGAAAAATTGTTTATAGTCGTTATCATTTCTTTCACCTGTGAAAAACATTTTTCATTTTCAAAACCCGGCGGAATATAACGTGCGAATTTTACAGCATTTCCCATTCTGAGACAACTTGCAAAATCAGCCAACTGCGATTTGGAAACATCATATTCACTTAGCTCCACCAATAGCTCATCGGAAGTAAGATGTAATTGATATGAATTGGTTTTTCTTGATAAAAAACGTTTAAAGATGTCCGTTAGCCGGGTATGATATTCCTTTTCTGCATGTTTTTGCAACAGTTTTTCATTTTCCAGAACAGTCAATGATTCTATCGCTTCATCATAAGGTGACAGTTTCGATGTAAAGAGATCATCGCTTACTTTTTTCTTTCGTAAAAATTTTATTAGTAAAACAATTAATACCATTATTAAAAGAATACCAAAACCTAAAAGCGCCCATTGCCACCAGGCCCACTGCATTTTCACTTCTATAATATTTTTTATATCGTGGAAAGGCTGAATGCTGTCGAGAGGAGAATATAATACATTCACAGGTATAGAATCTGTAAACATACTAAAGGTAGAATCCCCTTCCAGGGTTTCCAATTTAAGCATCAGTGGCGGAATCACTCTTCTTCCGGAATCAAAATTAGTGAGGGTAAGCGTTTGAGTAAAATTCAGATTCCCATTAAATGTAGTGGAATCAATCTTGTCTTTTGTAATTACTTCAAAATTTCCAAAACTATCAGGAACAGAAAACCAGGTGAGGCGATAGGTATTATCAGGCATAGAAGTCTCCACACGAAAATGAAGTTGCTGGCCGATGAGGATACTATTTTTATCAACAGCAGTTTTTATGACAGGTAATTGGGCAAAACTATTTGCTACAGACAATATTTCGCAGCAAGCCAACATTATTATGATTGATACTCTATGACGGACTGTTTTGATCAATTGCTGTTTCCTCACTTTTTAATTCTTCTCGCAAAGAACTGTTGTAAAATTTTTACATAATCTTCATCGGTACGCAAGTGAAGCAAATCGGCCCCTGCCTTCTTAAAAATGTTTTTACATTGTGCACTATGTTCCATAAAACTCTCATGATAATTGTGCCGTACCATTGCATTAGATGTATCCAACCATTGAACTTTTCTGGTTTCAAGATCTTGCACTTTTACCATGCCGATATCCGGTAATTGGCTATCCATTTTATCATACACCTTTAATCCAATAATATCGTGGCGACTTCCCATCACCCGAAGCCTGTGTTCATAATTTTCATCAATAAAATCGCTCATAATAAAAGCAATACTTCTTTGCCGGTTATTTCGGGAAAAAAACTTTAAAGCTCCTTTGATATTCGTTCCGGTTCCTTTCGGTTGTGCAGTTAATAATTCCCTCACTATGTAAAGCGCATGATGCTTTCCTTTCTTAGGAGGAATGTACTTCTCTATTTTATCGCTAAAAAATATAACACCTACTTTATCATTATTATTGATGGCGCTGAAAGTAATTACAGCGCCCACTTCAGTGATCAAATCTCTCTTACGCTGATGCGTAGTTCCAAATAACGAACTGGCACTTAGATCTATTAATAAAATCACGGTAAGCTCTCTTTCTTCTTCAAAAACTTTTGTAAACGGATGTGCATACCTGGCACTCACATTCCAATCAATAAACCTTACATCATCACCATGAGAATACTCGCGTACTTCTCGAAAACGCATTCCTTTTCCCTTAAACGCAGAATGGTATTCACCGGCAAAAAGATGCGTTGTGATCTTTTTACTGACGATCTCAAGTTCTTTTACTTTTTTAATTATATCGGCTGTGGTGAGGATGGTTTAATTGTTTTAGTGGTTAATTAGTTTATTAGTTTATAAGTTTATTGGTTTAGTTTGAAAGCTGATTCCTGATACATGGTACCTGTTTTCTTCTAAGGTACATTCACTACTTTCAATATTTCTGTTACTATCATTTCTATATTCACATTTTCTGCCTCGGCTTCATACGTAAGTCCAATTCGATGGCGTAATACATCTTTACAAATATTTCTTACATCCTCAGGAATTACATAGCCTCTTTTGTTTAAGTAAGCATAGGCTTTTGCAGCCAATGCCAGGTTAATACTGGCCCTTGGAGATCCGCCAAATGCTATCAATGGCTTTAGCTTCGTCAAATTATATTGGTCTGGATAGCGGGAGGCGAACACAATGTCAATAATATATTGCTCTACTTTTTCATCCATATATACTTCTCTTACTAATTGACGTGCATTCAGGATTTCCTGTGAAGATACCACAGCGTTTATGCGTGGCTGTTGCAGTCCCAGCACATTTTGCCTTATTATCGCCTGTTCTTCTATTTTTGAAGGATAATCAATAATTACTTTCAGCATAAACCTGTCCACCTGCGCTTCGGGCAAAGGATACGTTCCCTCCTGCTCTATCGGATTTTGTGTGGCCAACACCAAAAAAGGTTCTTCTAATTTATATGAATTATTTCCGATGGTAACCTGCCTTTCCTGCATGGCCTCCAGTAAAGCGCTTTGAACTTTTGCCGGTGCCCTGTTTATTTCATCAGCCAAAATGAAGTTGGCGAAAATAGGGCCTTTACGAACCACAAATTCGTTTTTTTGTTGGTTATAGATCATAGTACCAATCACATCGGCAGGCAATAGATCCGGAGTAAACTGAATACGGCTGAATTGTGCATTAATAGCGCCTGCAAGTGATTTTATTGAAAGCGTTTTAGCAAGGCCGGGTACGCCTTCCAATAAAATATGGCCATTGCTTAAAAGCCCAATAAGTAAGCGCTCCACCATGTGATGCTGACCTACGATTACTTTTCCTATTTCGGCATGTATTTTATCAATGAAGTTTGCTGAATGATTAATTTTTTCATTCAGCAAGCGAATGTCTTCGGCAGTTTGTAACATTATATTTTTAAATAAATTAAGGAATTTCCAAAGGGTTGCAAATTACGAACAACCCATAAACAAAATGGAATCTGAAGCAAAGCTTCACGGAAAAGTATGTTAAAAAATAAAAGGGAGTAATTAAACTCCCTTTCTTAAAAAAAAATATGGATCTTATAAAGACTTATTATCGCCCACCCTAAAAGATACTTTACATATTACTCCATAAGAAGCTACTTTATCATCTTTTACATGAACTTTAAAATCCTTCACATAAACCGAATCAATATTTTTAATAGT
>JBDTEK010000019.1:0-5497 GCA_039922575.1 Ginsengibacter sp. | reverse complement strand
TATTTATAACAACAGTCGAAGTATTTGAAACAACAGATAAAGCATTTGAATCAACCTTTTCCTGCACCAACGGTGCTTTTGGGGCGGCAACTACAGGTTCACTTTTTTGCAAAATGGATGAATCTTTTACTACATTAGCCAACATGTCTGAGAACGCATTACTTTGAATATTCGACGTAGTAACAACTGAATTTGCCTGGCCTGAATTATTTATTAGCGCAAGTGATTGCAAATTAAATAGTGCCCATCCTTTTTCGTCAAAATTCTTTACCAGAAATCCTTCATTTTTATTTTCTATAGTAAGATTAAATTTTTCTTCAGGAAATTCATTTTTAGGGAATCCGACAACCAGTTGATAAGTTCCATCGATTAAATTAGGTATAATTACATAACCTGTTTGTGATGAGCTCATCACGTTATTATTCAGTTTTACATAAAAAGGTTTGCCATTTTCGGTTTGCAAATAAACAAAATGAACTTTCTGCGCATTGGCTATTAACGCAAATAAAGATATAAACAGGATAATAAAAAGTTGTTTCATATTGGTTACAAACATTGTAAGCAAATCTATTTAATAAAATACTAAATAATAGGGTCTATTAAAAAAATAGCGTCTCTTTAAAGTTTTCAGCTTTTATTTCCCTTTTCAAAAGAAACCGTATAATAATATAAATGAAATTTTAATGGTATTAAAATTAGCCCCGAGAAATCCGGCAACTATTAAACGAAGCATACTTCAAACGCAAGAAAAATCAAATCAAAATACAACATAATCGCGGGCAGTGAGGACACAATCCCGGCGGAACGTTCCGGTTGGCAATCCCCGCCAACCGGCAACTATTTGAAATGAATCCCAAATGGCATGAAAAGTAAATCAGAATTAAATTTTAGAATATTAGAAAAAAAACAGAAATCAAAATCTTCTTTGAAATATTTAATTCGTACTAAATTGCCACAGATATTTTTGAATTATTGGTAATTCATTTTGAAAATTAATCCATTTGAAAAATTTTATTTTTCTTTTACTCTTTACACTGATCGCTGGAATTCATTCACAGGCACAACACAATTCTTTTAAAGTAATTCCGCTTGGAGTAAAAGGTGGCAGTGATGAAAGTAATCTTTCCTCTTACATGCTGGCTCCAGAAAAATCGGATAGTTATGTTTGCCTGGATGCAGGCACATTATACTCAGGAATAAGAAAAGCCATTTCCAACAAACTATTTCACGAGCGTATTAATACCATTTTGAAAAACAATATTAAAGGCTATCTTATTTCTCACGCACACCTCGACCATGTAGCAGGAATGGTACTCAACTCCCCTGACGATACTGCTAAAAATATTTATGCATCGGCTTCTGTAATTACTATTTTAAAAGATAAATATTTTACTTGGGGAAGCTGGGCCAATTTTGCTGATCAGGGTGACAAACCAACTTTAAACAAATATCATTACGTAACGCTTGACACATCTAAAGAAGTTGCCATCATTAACACAGATATGTATGTAAGTGCTTACACGCTGAGCCATGGAAATCCTTATGAAAGCACTGCTTTTTTAGTAAGGCATAATAAGAACTATATTCTCTATCTTGGTGACACCGGGCCAGATGAAGTTGAAAAATCTGATAAGTTACAATTGCTGTGGCAACACATAGCGCCTCTTATTCGATCAAAAAAATTGAAAGCGATATTTATAGAAGTTTCATTTCCCAATGAGCAACCGGATAAGCAATTATTTGGGCACCTGACTCCTAAATGGTTAATGGCCGAAATGAATTCCTTGAGTAATCTTACAGGAAAAAATGCGATGATAAATTTTCCTGTAGTGATTACCCATATTAAACCTTTAGGCAATAATGAAAATAAAATTAAAAAGCAATTATCACTTTCCAACAATCTGCAAATAAAAATTCTATATCCCCATCAAGGTGTGATGATGAAGTTCTAATCATAATTTGCACAACATTAGAATCATTACTTCAATTTTAATTTATTTGACCATCAGAACCTGGGAATGATCAAACAAGCTAAGCCACTGCTGCCTAAATTTTCACTACCAAAAAAACTTATCCTCTTAAGTGAATAAAATTATAATCATGAATTCTTCCTTTTATCTACTTTTAATCGTAAACTGATTTGTAGTCTTTTACCAATCGCATTTACTCCTCAAAAAAACAACCGTTTTATGCAAAAGATCAAACAATTTTTTCTATCCATTATCCTGGTCATGATAGGTGCAGTACTATTCGCCCAGGAAACAACTTCTGAAATACAGGGAATAGTTACAGATGAAAACAATAGTGCCCTGGCAGGTGCTACAATAACCTCAATCCATATACCAACAGGAACCAAAAACACTACTACCTCAAGAAAGGATGGGAGGTACAATCTTCCAAATCTTAAAGTAGGTGGGCCTTATACCGTAATAGTTAGTTTTGTAGGCTTTAAAACAGAAAAACAAGAAAATATAACCTTGCTTTTAGGACAGGAATTTAATGAGGACGTAAAATTAACGCCCGATTCCAAAGAGCTCGCACAGGTGATAATAACTTCTAATAAACTGGAACGCGTATTTAACAGCAGCCGCACCGGTAGCCAGGAAGTGATCAGTCGTGCTCAACTTGACAGACTGCCTACAATCAACAGAAGTTTTCAGGATTTTACAAGACTTACGCCCTCAGCCAACGGGCAAAGTACTGTTTCTTCAAGTCCTTCACAAAGCCTTGGCGGCCGCAATGGCCTGTATAATAATATTACTGTGGATGGCGCCAACTTTAATAATGTTTTTGGGCTTGCTGGTTCACTTGGCGGCCAAACCAATTCGCAGCCTATAAGCCTTGATGCGATTGAACAAATACAGGTAAGTATTTCTCCTTACGATGTAAGACAAGGTGGATTTTCGGGGGCAGGTGTTAACTCTGTAACGCGTAGCGGTACTAATCAGTTTAAAGGATCAATATACACCTATCTGAGAGATCCGGGACTGCAAGGATATAATGTAAATACAAAAACGATTCCCAGGCCAAAATTTGATTATAACCAGCGCGGCGTTACTACCGGTGGCCCAATAATAAAAGACAAGCTATTCTTTTTTATAAGCGGCGAGCAGGAAAGAATAAGCCAGCCGGGTACTACCTTAGTTGCCGTAAAAACCGGACAGACTGCTATTCCAGGTATTTCTTCACAAGCAAATGCGGATACATTAAACGCACTCAAGAACTTTTTGATACAAAAATTCGGTTATGATCCGGGCCAATATCAGGATTATAATTACAGAATCCAGAGTGATAAAATAACGGCGCGCATAGATTGGAATATTAATGCAAAAAATACTTTTACTATTAAATACAATTATTTAAAATCATTAAGAGATATAGTACCCAGCAACAGTGGTGCTATCGGCAGCAGGCAGCCAAGTAATACGGGTTTGCCTTTCAGCGGAGCGGGCTACACCATTAATAACAATTTCAATATTCTGATAGCAGAATTAAATACCCGCATCAGCAATAAAGCCAATAACAAGTTGCAAGTCGGATATTCTGCATTGCGTGATTTCAGGGCGTCCTTGGCAAGTGGGAATTTTCCATTAGTAGATATTCTTAACGGTGTGGGACAAACCTATACCAGTTTTGGATACGAGCCATTTACATACAACAATTTATTAAGCACCAATATCTTCCAGTTTTCAGACATCTTTACTTACTATGCGGGAAAACACGAGCTTACTTTTGGCACACAGAATTATGTGAAAACTTTCGTAAACGGATTTGCTCCAAATTATGAAGGACTTTATGTTTTTAATACCCTTACCGATTTTTACAATAGCGTAAATGATGGCGCAGCCAGTGCAAGAAATTACTCTTTAACTTATTCTTTATCTAAAGATGGCTCTTTCCCTTTTGCAAAAGTAGGCGCTACTGAATTAGGCTTTTTTGCTCAGGATAAATGGCGAATAAAAAATAATTTCACATTAACTTATGGCTTTCGGGCTGATGCGCCAATATTTAAAAACAGCTTTCAAAGCAACCCAAGTGTACCTGCTCTGTCTTTCAGAGATGGAAAGCATTACGATGTGGGTTTAAAACCCGGAACGAATGTATTGATTTCTCCAAGAGTTGGGTTTAACTGGGATGTATTTAAAGACCAGAAAACTCAAATCCGTGGCGGTGTGGGTTCTTTTTCTGGCCCACCACCATTTGTATATATAAGTAACCAGGCAAGCAATAATGGAGTTCAATTCGGCTCCTTCTCAAATGCTATTAATCCGGCTACCAATTTACCTTATGTATTCAGCAAAGATATCAATACCTACAGACCTACGGCGGGAGCTCCTAACACCTCTTACAATCTTGTATTTACTGATAAAAATTTCAAATATCCACAAGTGCTTAAATCAAGTATAGCTGTAGATCAGAAGTTGCCGGCAGGTATTATTGCGACAGTTGAATTTGTTTACAACAAAGAAATCAATGCCATCAATTTTGAAAATGTAAACCTTCCTTCTACCGGCACACCATTGGCCGGCCCTGATAACCGTATCGTTTTTTCTTCTACAAAAATAAATGCAGGAACAGGTGGCGTCACAGTTGCCAATCCCAATATCTCCAATGCCATCCTGATGAAAAATTACTCTAAAGGATATTCTTACATTTTTACAGTTCAGTTACAAAAAACCTTTAAAAATTTCTACACCAGTGTGGCTTATACAAACAGCACTTCCAGAAGTATAAATGATGGTGGCTCTATTGCTGCAAGTACCTGGAGAGACAGACCGGTAAAAAATGACCCAAATAGTGAGGAACTCGGATATTCAAATTACTATCAACCAAACCGTGTAATAGCACAACTTTCTTATCGCAAAGAATATGCAAAACACTTTGCAACTTCTTTCGGGTTAATATTTGAAGCTGCACCAGCAGGCGTAGGTTCCTATACTTACATTGGCGATGTCAACAATGATGGTACGGGTGGCAACAATGATCTGATTTACATTCCAAAAAATCAAAGCGATATTGTGCTGGTACCTGTAAATACAGGCGGCGGAACGATTACAGATACACGAACACCTTCTGTAATCTGGAATCAGTTGAACAATTTCATTAACCAGGATCGATATTTAAGCAGTCATCGTGGACAGGTAGCCGATCGTAATGCGGCAGTACTTCCTTATTTCAAACACCTTGATTTGAATATTACTCAGGATTTTTATTTGAATGCAGGAAAAAATAAGCACACTTTGCGTGTAACATTTGACATCATCAACCTTGGAAATTTTCTGAATAAACAATGGGGCGTTGCAAAAACCTGGTCAACTCCATTTAATTCGAGCGCAAATGCAGCAAGCTTCTTAAAATTTGAAGGAATAATTAAAACTCCCGGCGATCCAAATGCAGGAAAACCTCAATTCTCTTTTCCATACCAGGATGCCACCAACCAGATCCCTTATGTAAACAGCTACCAGGACAATACAATTATTTTTTCCAGATGGCAGGG
>JBDTEK010000018.1:0-5026 GCA_039922575.1 Ginsengibacter sp. | reverse complement strand
TACCTCCTGAAATAGAAAGATCATGGTTTTGTAATGGTGCGTTTCTATAAATTAAATCCTGCCAGTTCGTGCCAAAACCCTTTGCTTCAAATTTGGCTATCTGGCCATCAGAAAAAAGCGGAGGGGGTGTGGTGCCATTACTATTTTGTGTTTGTTTGTACGCATTTACAGTTCTTGCAAAATCAGCGGCACTCATCGTTGGTAATGTTTTTTCTATTTTTTGTTTGCCATAGAAAAAATCATAAGAGATTACAGGCTTGCCTATTTTCCCTAATTTAGTAGTAACTAAAATTACTCCATTGGCACCCTGCGCTCCATAAATGGCCGTAGCTGAGGCATCTTTCAATATTTCAATAGATGCAATATCATTCGGATTTAATGTCGAAAGATCTCCTCCTTGTAACCCATCTACAACCACTAAGGCATTGTTTCCTCCCAATACAGAATTCATACCTCTAACTCTAATGGTAGTTTTTCCGCCGGGCGCACCATCAGTGTTCAACACCATTACTCCGGAAGCCCTTCCTTGTAAAGCCTGATCAACACGCTGGGTTGAAAGTTGAGTAAGGTCGTCTCCCTTTACAGAACTAATTGCCCCTGTAAGATCACTTTTCTTTTGAGATCCATATCCTACTACAACTACATTACTTAAGTCAGAAACTTCCAATTCCAAAACAACATTAATCTCAGTCTCTTTGCCGACATTCACTTTCTCGGTCTTATATCCGACACTTGAAATCTCCAATACTACATTTTCATCAGGAACAGTCAGCGCAAAACGTCCATCACTATTTGTCGTTGTTCCGGTTTGAGTGCCAACGATTAATACTGATACATTTGGTAGCGGCTCTCCCTTCTTGTTGATTATTCTTCCATGAATTTGAATTGGGGGGGGAAAAGGTTCTAAAGCAATTGTATAACTACTAGTATTGTAGTACTTTTTATTCAATTGAATCACTACTGTCTTTCCAATAATTAAGTAGATGAGCGGCTTCCCTTTCAAACATTCTTCAAGTGCTTTTTGCAGGGATACATTTTGCACGTTTACAGTGACGTTTCCCGCTTCCCTCAATGTCTCATAAGTGGATACAAAATCATATCCGCTTTGATGCCCTATTTCCTGAAACACTTTTTGCAAGGGCGTGTTGGTCTCGGAAAGTGAGATCTGGGAATACCCCTTCGCGCTCACCTGGAGGCATGCTGCAAATAATATGATGGCAATCAGCTTCATAATTTTCAGCGTTTGTTTTGATACTTTCGGCATAGAAGGCCAATAGTAATAATGAACTTTGAAATCCATAACTTTGTTTGGTTTAGGTTGATGAAATAGTAGTCTTCAGCGATTTATTATAGTGTTAGCCTGAACTTTTTGCCGGGTTGTGGTGCAAACACTTCCCGGTTTTTTTGTGCAGGTAATTGAAAACGTATTTAAGACGATTCAGACATCACAATTATTTTATTTCCGTCCACTTTAAATTTTATGCCGCCTGCGGTTTCCAGTATTTTCAACACCTGCGATACATTCACATCTTTTGAGATGGATCCCCAAAAACGCTGGTTGATTTTCCCCTCGTATTTGACATCTACATTGTACCAGCGCGATACCTGGCGCATGATAGTATATATATCTGTGTTTTTATCAAACATAAACTTACCATTCTTCCAGGCCATCACTTCATTCATATTTACCTCGTTCAATATTTTGATATTACTATTGCCATTATTGTTTACGCTTGCTTGTTGGCCTGGCTTTAATAAACCCGAAACTGTTCCCCGGATAACGCTTACCGAACCTTCCAGTAAGGTAATTCGTTCTGTAGTTTCATCTTCGTAGGTATTCACATTAAAATGGGTTCCTAAATCATTTATTGCCAGATCACCATTCTGAACCATAAAAGGCATTTTCTCATTATGCACTACTTCAAAATAAGCTTCACCCGTAATCATTACCTTTCTTTCTTTACCCGTAAAAGCTGTGGGGTAAGTCAGGCTCGATCCTACATTGATCCACACTTTGGTACCATCAGATAGTATGAGACTCATCGGCTTGCTGCCCCTCGGTACACTCAGCGTATTATAACTAATCTCTCCCGCGGAAGTTCCGGCATAACTGATTTCTCCGGTAGATTTTTTAATAATCTGTACACGCCCCTGCACTGCAAGAGTTCCATTTCCACTGCTGTCTAATTCTATCTTTGTTCCATCGGCAAGTGTCAGCACTGCTTTATTATACGAAGGCGGTTCAATGTCGTTTTGTTTTGTTTGTACTGTTGCAATTTGTTCCTGTGAACGGGGAGCCAGGTAGAAATAAACGCCTGCTGTCAAGGCAATTAAAATTGCCGCTGCTGCGGTTAATTTTGCCCATCGCATTTGCCTCACTTTGGGTTCCAATGAAACTACTTTTGGTTGAATTACACTGGAATATATTTCATCCCAATTTACATACGAAAGATCTTGTACTGATTTATTTTCATTCCAGATGGTAAGCACATATTTTTTTAGTTCTGAATCTTCTTTTGCCTCAAGAAGCCATTCCATAAGTTCATGCTCCTCCAACAGAGTTGCTCTTTTGGAAATATAGGCATCTAATAAATAATGAATTCTCTCTTTAGTTAATGACATCAGGTATCAATTAGCAAACGTGTAACAGACAGATACACCAAAGAAGCAATTGTACTAGTTGAAAGAAAATTATTTTTTAAAGAACCAAAAAATTATCAGAAAAGTAGCTTCGGAATTCCGCAAAAAAGTGCGGATAAATTTTAGGGCTTCGGCAAGATGGTTTTTAACAGTATTGGGTGAGATATGTAGTTGACGGGCGACATCTTCCCTGCTGAGTCCTTCCTGTCTGCTAAGTCTGAATACTAATTTTTGTTGTGGAGGAAGTTTTTCTACCGCTTCGGAAATAAGGTCTTTGCTTTCATGAGCCAGCACCATCTCTTCTGTAGTATTCACTGAAGCACTTATTGGAAAGGCTTCCTCCAGCAATTTTTTTTCTTGAGCAACTTTTCGGTAATGATGATACACCCTTCTATAAACTGCGGTAAAGAAATAAGCAGATGGATTGTCAATATCTGCCAGGATTTCACGCTTGTCCCAGATGTTCATGAAAGTATCCTGCACTATGTCCTTTGCTACTTCATCAGATCCGGTCATCTTTAGCACTACCGAATAAAAGCGCTCTTTGTAGAGATCAAATAACTGCTTAAATGCACGCTCATCACCGGCAGCAACTTTATCAAGCAACACTTTTTCATTATATAGCGGGTGATCAAGCAAAGAAAGAAAATTTAAAAATAACAAAGAAAAAACTTAAAAATATTAAAGAATAACGACCAAAATCTAAATTATCGCTTCTATTTGACAAAGAACAAAATCGGAAATAATTTTTTATTGCCTGGTACTTATTCAATTATTTATAAATAATCGATTTTTTAGAATTTTACAGTAAACGAACATATTTAGTCGTTTTCTATTCTGTAATGATATCCCTTATTAATAGCAGCTTGCGCGATTAGCGGCCTTTCAAAAAAACTTCTTTAGGTTATTTAATATTTCCTTTTTTTAATTCCTCAATGGCATAATTGGCTGCGCGAGCGGTCAACGCCATAAAAGTGATGGAAGGATTTTGAGTTCCGGTAGAAGTCATGCACGCACCATCCGTTACAAATACATTGGGACATTCATGCAATTGATTCCATTTATTTAATAGAGATGTTTTCGGATCCTTACCCATTCTTACGCCGCCCACTTCATGAATATCAAGACCCGGTGCCTGTTTGCTGTCATGGCTGGTAATATTTTTACATCCTGCCTTGTCTAACATTTCTGCTCCCTGGTTTAGAAAATCTTTTAATGATTTTTCATCATTGTCATCGTATCCTACGTCAATAGATAATAACGGTATTCCCCATTCATCTTTTTGATCTTTACTAAGAAATACACGATTGGTTTCTTTAGGAATTGTTTCGCCCTGCATCATCATAGAAACGCCCCAGTTGCCGGGCTCTGTTTCTGCCTGCTTAAATGCTTCACCCATTTGTTCGCCTTCTACTGCATGACTCCATCCTCCCCGATAGGCACTAAAAAAAACCATGTATCCACGAAGAAAATCCATTTCCTGTTTATGTACATTTCTAAAATTGGGCATCATCACGGCGCAAGGACGACGGCCATAATAATAAGAATCTAAAAATCCATCCATACTTGCATTAAGCGTTCCCCTGTAGTTTTGAAACGCAATGTATTTTCCCAGCAATCCATTATCGTTTCCAAGCCCGTCAGGAAAACGTGTTGAAGTGGAATTGAGTAAAATAAGATTTGAATTTAATGCTGCGGCATTTACAAAAATGATTTTGGAATAATATTCAGTAACCTTTTTTGTGTGCGCATCTATTACCCTGACGCCGGTAGCCTTATTTTTTTTATCATCATAAATAATAGAATGCACAACCGAATCAGGCCGAAGCGTGAGATTTCCGGTCTTCGCAGCCCACGGAATTGTGGAAGAATTGGAACTGAAATAACCTCCAAACGGACAACCCCGCTGACAGAGATTTCTTGACTGGCATTTTCCCCTGCCCTGTTCTAAATGAATTTCTTTAGGTTGGGTTAAATGAGCGCAACGTCCAATGATCACATGCCGGTCTTTATAATTATCCATGATTCTTTTCTTCATGGATTTCTCTACGGCATTCATTTCCCATGCCGGTAAAAATTCTCCATCGGGTAAAGTTTCTAATCCATCTTTATTCCCACTGATTCCTACAAAATTTTCAACATGACTATACCATGGAGCTAAATCATTGTACCGTATCGGCCAATCAACAGCGAACCCATCTCTTGCCGGGCCTTCAAAATCATATTTGCTCCATCGTTGTGTTTGTCTCGCCCATATCAGCGACTTTCCTCCTACCTGGTAGCCCCGTATCCAATCGAAAGGTTTCTCCTGGATGTAAGGATGCTCTTTATCTTTTACAAAAAATTGCATCGCATCTTCTCTGAACGCATAACATTTAGAAGCTAC
>JBDTEK010000017.1:0-4528 GCA_039922575.1 Ginsengibacter sp. | reverse complement strand
CTTTTAAAAACAAATGTAACTGTCACTTGCCTGGCTCCAAGTAGAACAAAAACTAATTTTGCCAAGGTAGCAAACAGTCCATTTTCGAGCTATGAGTCCTTTCTTAAAGGGAAGAATACAGTTATTTCAGGGCAACAGTAATTCATGGTGGGTTTTTTGCCTCGTTTTTTAAGCCGGCTAAGAGTAAAAAACTAACGTCAGCTCAATATAAAAGTTAAAATTGTATCGGATGATAACCGCATGATTTGGATTGAGGTAATTGTAAGATTTTATAAGCAGGGGTCTGACGAAAGCGGCTAACCTTATTATTTTATGTAGAAAAACGAATGTTCATAATTTTTCTTACTTACAAGTCCATTTAAAATCATTGGGTATTTATTTTAAATCCACATCTAAATTTAATTTTTTTTATTTAGCTTTGACCTTTAATGCAACTTTCCACCAAACATCTTCTCGGCATTAAAGATTTACTTCTTAGCGATATTGAACTTATTCTTTCAACTGCCACACAATTTAAAGAAGTTTTACAGCGACCAATAAAAAAGGTACCCTCTTTGCGCGATATCACCATTGTTAATTTATTTTACGAAAATTCCACAAGAACGCGTATTTCTTTTGAGGTAGCTGAAAAAAGACTGAGTGCCGACACGCTCAATTTTTCGGCATCAGGTTCCTCCGTATCTAAGGGAGAAACTTTGTTGGATACAGTAAATAATATCCTTTCTATGAAAGTAGATATGGTAGTAATGCGGCATAGTGCGAGTGGCGCGCCGCATTTTTTGGCCAAACATATTCCTGCTGCTATTATTAATGCGGGTGATGGAATTAATGAGCATCCTACGCAGGCATTGTTAGATGCGTATTCAATAAAAGAAAAATTAGGAAGTTTAGCAGGGAAAAAAATTGTGCTGGTGGGCGATATTATGCATTCAAGAGTTGCTCTAAGCAATATTTATTTATTAAAAAAAGCAGGAGCTGAAGTAATGGTCGCAGGGCCTCCTACGTTAATTCCTAAATATATCAAAAGCGCTTTTGATATTCTGGTTGAATTTAATCTTAAAAAAGCATTGCAATGGTGTGATGCAGCCAATATTTTAAGGATACAATTGGAGAGGCAAAACCAGGTATTGTTCTCTTCATTAAGAGAATATAATTTAGCTTATGGAGTAAATAAAAAATTATTGGACAGCCTGAATAAAGAAATAATAGTGATGCATCCCGGTCCAATGAACAGGGGTGTGGAAATAGACAGTGATGTAGCAGATTCCAAACAATCTATTATATTGCAACAGGTAGAAAATGGTGTTGCCATAAGAATGGCTGTGCTATATTTACTGAGTAATAAACAAAATTTAAATTAATTTTATTTCCAAATTAAACGTGGTTATTTCCTTATGAAAAGAATTTGCCTTTTTCCCGGAACCTTTGACCCTGTTACTTTTGGGCACACTGACATTATTGACAGGGCGCTTCCATTATTTGATAAACTTTATGTTGGCCTGGGTAGAAATAGTAGTAAGGTTCCTATGTTTTCCGAAGAGCAAAGATTGCAATGGTTAAACCAAATTTATAAAAATGAACCAAGAATTGGTGTACTTGCTTATGATGGTTTAACCGTGGATTGTTGTAAAGAAGTAGGTGCTAATTTTATTTTGAGAGGAATACGTTACGTGAATGATTTTGAATACGAAAAAGCAATAGCTGATATGAATAGAAGTTTGCAAAATAGTGTAGAATCTGTTTTCCTAACATGTCTTCCAAAATATACATCAATCGCAAGTACTTTGATAAGGGACGTACTTCGAAATGGGGGCGATGTTTCTCAATTTTTACCGGAGGTAGTTAACAAAACTTTGAAAGCGCGTAGGTCAGGATTCAAAGTTTAAATTTTTTTTAGCCAGTTAAGTTTATTATTTACTAATTGCTTCTTTTTAATTCTTTATTCAAAAATCCAACTTTTTATGTCTATTTGGTTTAAAAAGAATGTTACTATCGAAGAAGTAAAAAAATACGGTAAGAACACTATGCCTGAATTTTTAGGTTTAAGATGGGTTGAAATAGGAGATGATTATTTAAAATTATCTATGCCTGTAAATGATACTACAAGGCAACCTTACGGTTTTCTTCATGGTGGCGCTTCATGTGTGCTTGCCGAAACTGTTGGTAGTATAGGGTCTGCTTTAGTAATAGATATGGAAAGATATTATTGTGTTGGTTTGGAAATCAATGCCAATCATTTAAGAAGTGTGAGCAACGGGATAGTAACTGCAACGGCCAGGCCTTTACATTTAGGTAAATCAACTCACGTTTGGGATATTAAGATTCATGACGATAAAGAAAAATTATTTTGTGTGAGCCGGTTGACAGTTGCAATATTGTCCGTTAAAAAATGATAGATTTTATTTACATGGGTTTTTGGATTAAGTGGTTGTTAACTAAATGCGGTTTGCAGATTATTTGCCAAGCTCGCATTCATTTTTATTTTAAAATAATTTTTAGTAAAAGTGGCTTTTGGTACATCAATTGTATATTCACTCAATATTATTCATTAAAAAAAAGAAACATGAACAAATTTACAAAAATTATTAAACCTACCTTTTTAGTATTAATGGTAGGTTTATTTTCCTCAAACATTAACGCTCAAAACAATGCTTTGGATTTCGATGCTACAACAGATAATTACGTTGAAGTTCCCAATAATGCCTTGCTTGCAAATGTAAAAACTGTTGAGGCCTGGGTAAAAGTGAAAGAAAATAATGGTAATTTTCAGTCTTTTTTTACGAGTCGGGGGATTTTCACAGGTTTGTCCTTTTATGCTTCACCTACTAATACATGGCAATTATGGGGCGGCAATGGAACGGATTGGGATCAATTAGAAGGCCCGATGATTACTTACGGGGCATGGACCCATATTGCAGGAACTTATGATGGAGCTAAATTTCTCTTATATGTAAACGGAGTTCCTGTAGATTCAGCTATGACAACATTATTGCCTAATCTTACAGCACCTTTAAGAATAGGTGCCGGGCAAACGGAAGCTGCGCCTGATTTTTTCTTTGGAGGCCAAATAGATGAAGTAAGATTATGGGATAGAGCCCTTACAAAGGAAGAAATTGACAGTCGAATGAACTCCCAGTTAACCGGAACAGAAACCGGCCTGGTAGCTTATTATAGTTTTAATGAAGGGACTGCAAATGGTGATAATACAGGAGTTACCACATTGACAGATTTTTCACCAAATGGTCTGAATGGTACTTTAAATAATTTTGCTTTAATGGGTTCCTCAAGTAATTGGGTGGGATCTTTAGCGCCTTTGCCTATAAGTCTTTCCTATTTTGATGGCATTAAAAAAGATGGTGCCAACTTGCTTCTTTGGTCAACTGCCACAGAACAAAACAGCAGTTATTTTGAGCTTCAACGCAGTCAGGATGGAATTCAATTTAGTGGAATTGCAAAAATTAATGCAGCCGGAAATAGTAATAAAGTAAAAAATTATCAATATATTGATAATGGATTATTATCATTTTCTCCACTGTCTTATTACAGGCTGAAAATGGTGGATATTGATGGTAGTGCTAAATTCAGTTCCGTTGTGTTTATTAAAAATAATGTTACAGGATCATCAATAACAATATTTCCTAATCCTGCAAAAGATAAAATTGCCATTAATGTTACTGAAAAAGCATTGATAAATTCACAAGCATCATTAAGCGATATTAATGGAAAAGTATTGCAGAAGATTTCAATAAATCAATCATCTACAGAAGTTAATATCGGCAACTATCAGAAAGGAATTTATATCTTGAAATTCGCAAATGGTACAGCCGTTAAATTTATTAAAGAATAAATAAACACTTTAGGAAATAAAATTTAAAACAGAGCTGACTTTTTAGTTGGCTCTGTTTTATTTTTGGGAGGTTTAAAATGAACTGTGTGATAAGTTGAATTCCTGACTTTAAAAGTTATGAATATTTCAACACGTCAACAACCGAAGGAAAAGTATTCAAAAGATAGTTTGGCAAATTTTCTTTTTTTACCCAAATAATTTCAGTAATATCTTCTTCCGTTTGAGGGATTAATTTTTCAACTGCTGTAGCTTTCATTGCATACCAATGCGATTCTTTCAAATTGTGCTTTCCAAATTGCACATAAGTATGATAGGTAATTAAAAGTGGTTTCCCAACTTTTAATTTTGATAACCCGGTTTCTTCTGTTACTTCTCTTTTGGCACATTCTTCAATGGTTTCGCCATCCTCTAATTTTCCTTTTGGAAGATCCCATTTTCCTCTTCGGAATAGGAGCAGTATTTCACCATTTGCATTTTTTACCAAACCTCCTCCTGCTTTTATTAAGGTAAAATGTTTGAAAAAAAATTCTTTTAATTTATTAAAATTTGAATCTAATAATATACCTGCATGAAACTGTTTTTTTTCTATCTCATGCAATAGCGATTTAATAGAAGCAGATGAGAGTTCATCTATAAAAACGGCATCGGGATGGTGTTTGTAAACATTTATTTCATCCGTGA
>JBDTEK010000016.1:0-5700 GCA_039922575.1 Ginsengibacter sp. | reverse complement strand
GATTTCCTTTATTAAAATAATCAACCAGATGTACAACTACGTGTGTACAACCACATTGCCTGGCAAAATCATAATGTTGCTTGTTTAACATGTGCTTATATAAGCCGAGTCCTAATTTCATTATTTTAAAAATTATTGATTACTATTTAATTTAATGATCATTCTGTTCCAATACAAAACATTCCTTCCATAGTGCGTACCAAAAGTGCGATTTTTCCGGACTAAGATTAAATAAAGAAGCCAGTTGACTTCCTGCTATCTCATTAAAACCCTATTGAATTTCCTCCATCAACAGGTAAGCACACTCCGGTAATAAAATCAGCGGCGTCAGATGCTAAAAATACAACTGCTTTTCCAATATCACCAGGGGTTCCAAAACGGCCTGCCGGTGTCCGGCTCAATATCTTTTTTTCCCGGTCGGGATCCTTCCTCATAATATTCCTAAACATTTCGGATTCAATAAAACCTGGTGCGACTGAATTAAACCTGATTCCCAAATGAGAATATTCAGAAGCAAGCGTCCTTGTAAGACCTAATAATGCTGATTTAGAGCTACTATAAGCAGCCACTTGTGGTAATCCATAAAAGGCTGTCATCGAACTGATATTAATAATAGAACCTGTCTTCCGGGGAATCATAAATTTAAGTACTTCACGAGTGAGTGCAAATACTGCATTAACATTAGTATCCATTACTGATTGAAATTCTTCATCAGTAGTTTCAATGGATGGCTTTTTACAATGAGTACCTGCGTTATTTACGAGAATCGAGATAGGGCCAATATTGTTTTCAATATTTAGAATCAAGTCTCCATGCTTTTTTTTCTGTGTTACATCATTGACATACATAAAACAATTTTTTCCCAACTTATTTTTAGACATGAGAAGCTTGTCTTCCGTCCTTCCCGTAATCGCTACCTTGGCCCCGGCCAATATCATCTGCTCGGCGATTCCAAAGCCTATTCCGCTCCCGCCACCAGTAATCAGCGCTATCTTATTTTTCAAATTGAAAATATCATTCATATACATTAGATTTTATTTCTTAAGTTGAAGTTGAAGCACTTTACAATTTCACCATACCAGATTCTACTTTTATATTTGAATGGACGCTATTTTAGGAATAAAGATTTTAATAATCAACCAATTCAGAATATACACTACGGATGCAATAACAAAAATTATCGTATAACTATGGGTAACCTGCAATACTAAACCCACAAAAGAAGCTGATAAAGCGCCACCAACCGCCCCTGCAAATCCACTAAGCCCCATCATGGATCCGACATTTTTTTTAGGATAAATATCAGAAATAATGGCAAAAAGGTTAGAGGCCCAACTCTGGTGTCCGGCAGCGGCGATTGCAATAAGAGATACCAGCACCCAAAGGTTATTGGTTTGCGAAATCAACATTAAAGGAAGAACTAATATAGCGCTTATCAAAACAGTAGTTTTCCTGGCAAAATCTATACTTTTTCCTGATTTTATGAATTCAGAAGAAATCCAGCCTCCTCCAATACCTCCAATACTTGAAACCGCATAAATAATAATAAGCGGCAAAACCAACTCCTGGATATTTATACCTTCAGTTTTAAAAAGAAAATCAGGTATCCAAAAAAGAAAGAACCACCAAACCCAATCAGAAATAAATCTTGTCACGCATATTGCAATAGTTTGCTTGTATTTAAAAAGTTGCGACCAGGGTATTTTATTTTCAGGGGTATTATTTTCATGAATATCAGAATCGTCCTGATGAATGTAATCAAATTCGACTTTGGTTAATTTTTTTTGTTTTGTTGGATGTTCATAAAAAATAATCCAGAAGATAACCCAAATGAAACCAAGCGCACCAGTTATCAGAAAAGCCAGGCGCCAATGAAAAGCCACCGTAATTACTGAAACTATTATCGGCGCTAAGATGGCTCCCACTGTGGATCCGGAATTAAATAATCCTATAGCGAATGCTCTTTCCTTTGCAGGAAACCATTCTGACACACTTTTTACTGCGGCCGGAAAATTAGCAGACTCACCCAAGCCCAGAAAAAAACGCGCTGCCATAAAACTAGTCACTCCTCTTGCAGCTGCGTGAGACATGCCGGCAATGCTCCATATAATTACTGCCCATAAATATCCTATTCGGGTTCCAAACTTATCCAAAAACCGACCTGTTGCTATAAGGCCTATAGCGTAGGCAACCTGAAATGCGGTAACGATGAAACCATAATCGGCTTCACTCCATCCCAAATCTTCAGAAATAAAAGGTTTTAGTATTCCTACTACCTGGCGGTCAATATAGTTAATGGTAGTGCCAAAGAAAAGTAGCGCAACCACCTTCCAACGATATCTTCCCAACTTATGTATAGTGTTCGTCATTCGTGTTTTATTACATGATACCAAATTTTTGAAAGACATCGACAGAGCTCATTCCATCACTTTGCAAATCTTTTAGAACTAACTTTTCGTCATGTGCTTTTTTAAGAGCCCCCACAAAAGCCTCTTCTTCTGCTTCCTTAGGAATAACAAGCACGCCATCCCTGTCACCAAAAATGATATCTCCTGGCGATATCCGAATATGACCCCACTCAATTGGAATCCTGTAATCAATCACCTTTCCACGCGGTCCCTGATCCTGCGCATAGGTACCTAATGAAAAGGTTGGAAAATTTAAATGAAGAATTTGGTTTGTATCACGTGAAAACCCGTTCATTACAGCTCCGGCAGCTTTTAATTTTATTGCCCTGACACTCATAAGTCCGCCCCAAAGAGCATATTTTGGGGAAGATCCTGTACATATATAAACTTCGTTTTCCTTTAAACTATCTAATGCTTCAAACATGAGCCCGAATGGTTTTTGCATAATTGGATTATTAGAATTTTCAGCCACTTCATCAAAAACATCGGCTTCCAAGACTGGCATTGCCCTACCGATTACCACCATTTTAGGATCAAGCGGCTTAAGTTGTTGTGGTAAAAATTGATGTAGAAAGCCCAACTTGTCTAATACATCTCCAACTAATGCAGTAAAAAGTTCTTGTTTAGCAAGGACGAATAATTCGTTATCGTTTTTCCAGATTTTCATAATATTTATTTTATCTCGTTTTATTTATCCATTTGATTTTAAACATTTATTTTTTTATAGTAATTTCTTTTATTATAATTCTAATTTTTTTACAAGCTTTTTTCAAGTAAGTACATAATTAGTGGGTTTATTTGGTTAATAATTCAGGTATAATTCAATAAAAAATATGTTATAGGATTGCGTGCAAAACCAAATTATTTAATGAAGATTTTTCAAAAATTAATTTTGTCATTTTTATAATTTCCGTCCTAAAAAAGTTTACACACTTTTTTGATAATTCGGTTATAAATGTACATAAAAAAAATTAGTATTAAAATAGCTTTACATTTGAATTGAAGATAAAAACGGAAGCAGGCTTTGCTGAGAAGCATTTGCCAGTAGGAAGTTTAGAACTTACGGGATAGAATTTCTGATTAAATTGGGATACCTTTTTTAACCAATGTTTTGAAAAAGTGGCGACCGCTTTTCGTTTCTATGGATTCTATTCCTTTCAAGCAAAATATTACTTTCTTTCGGTGATTCTCATACATAAATCCCCGATGCTCTGATACCCAACGATAGATCGTGGACCGGCCAATGCAATATTTTTTTCTAAAGTTCCCAAAGCTTATACCCCAACTAAATACTCATTGATAATTCCTTCTTTCGTGTTCATGATTTATAGTTCCGAAGTGTAACCCTATTTCAGGACGAGACTCTCCAGGAAAACTTTATCACGCCATTCTCTATTATAGATCCATATTAGTGAAAATTACAGGATTTTAAGGGTGGCTAATTTAAAAATACGAGCAGTACCTGTACGAATGGCAGCAAAATAGCGCGCAAGAAAACAGGGATTCAATAACCAACTCACCACCCAAAATAATTTTTTGCATTATTATAACTGATATCCTGGATAACTTTTCCTGTCCAATTTAAATCATTCGGTAGTTCACCCTTCTCAATTTCTTCACCAAATAAATTGCACAAAATCCTTCGGAAATACTCGTGGCGTGGATAAGAAAGAAAAGAACGCGAATCTGTAAGCATACCTACCAATCTACTCAGTAAACCCATATAGGATAGGGTATTTAACTGTTTTATCATCCCATCTTTTTGATCCAAAAACCACCAGGCAGACCCAAATTGAATTTTACCCGGAAAACTTCCATCGTTAAAATTTCCAGCCATTGTAGCTATCAATTCATTGTCGGCCGGATTAAGATTGTAAATAATCGTTTTTGCTAATTGATTATTTGAATCGAGTTTATCAAAAAAGGACATCATAGATTTCCCCTGCGGAAAATCTCCAATAGAATCCCAACCGCTGGAAGGACCGCATTGTTTCAGTTTTCTGGTATTAGCACTTCTAAATGAACCCAAATGATATTGTTGTACCCATCCTTTTTCCCAATCCCAAATAGCAAAATTATAAAGCATCGCAGATTTGAATTTCAATTTTTCATCTGATGAAAGTTTCTTCCCATCACGTATTTTATCGAATGATGAATTAATTTCTTCGGTCGAATAATCTTCTGCATAAATATATTCCAACCCATGGTCGGTAACTGAACACCCCATCTTTGCAAAGAAATCATGACGCTGCTTTAATGCATCCAGATAGGATTGAAAAGAAACTATTGCTACGTTACTCACTTTTTCCAGTTTCTTTAAATAAGCATTAAATATAAGAGGATCATCAATATCCATTGCATTATCAGGCCGAAATGCCGGAAGGATCTTTATTTCAAATCCATCATCTTTTATTTTTTGATGATGCACTAAATCATCTGTCGGATCATCGGTCGTGCAGATTATTTTTACATTCATTCGGCGCAGCAAATTCCGGACAGAATATTCTTTAGTCTGAAGTTTTTTACTACAATCATCATAGATCCTTTTAGCACTTTGAGGATTCAAAATTTCGTGCAAATCAAAATATCGTTGCAGCTCCAGATGCGTCCAATGATAAAGTGGATTACGTAGAGTATAAGGGACTGTTTCAGCCCATTTTTCAAATTTTTCAAAATCAGATTTTTCGCCAGTACAAAAACTTTCTTCGACGCCATTTGTGCGCATCGCACGCCATTTATAGTGATCACCATAAAGCCATATCTGAGTTAAATTCTCAAAATTTATATCATGGTCAATTTGATCTACAGGAAGATGACAGTGATAATCAATAATGGGCTGTTGCTTTGCAAAATCATGGTACAATCTCTTAGCAGTTTCTGTCTCAAGTAAAAAATTTTCATCTAGAAATCTTTTCATAATATTTCTTCTTAAAAGGATATTTAATAATAACAATTTTTATTTAGTAATCTATATTGTACTTAACAAAGTTCCCCTTTTTATTCAAAAAGCCAAAAACCCATCCAGCTTTGCCGTGTTCTGACGAATTAGATTCTATAATGGCTGCGCCTTTATATTTTGACCCCCGTCAGATTTCATCAGATATGATGACAAAAATAATATTGTTGTTGATTCATCACATTTTGATAAATCACTTTTACCTACTTCTTCCTTTTGGACTGAACCATTTAAACCTCATAGATTTTAAAATGTAGATAGAACTGATATATTATTATGTGTAGAATAATAATGCGCTACGGTTCGCTATGCGCAATAAATGACAGCAAAAGAACA
>JBDTEK010000015.1:0-7262 GCA_039922575.1 Ginsengibacter sp. | reverse complement strand
GTTATTTCTCCATGCACTTCGTCATTTAATTTGTATTGAGAATTTTTGTAGCCAGGAGTACCATAGCCAACAGATGTAGCGGCAGAATGAAAGTTACTTTGGATGGAAGGGCCATCGTAATCTATTCTTTCTAATGAAACTCCCTGCGCATTTTTGATAAGCTGAAAGTGCCATTTCTCATGATATTTTACTTCATCTATACTATTTCCATGATGGTTGAGCACAATTACATTGCCACTAGTATTTGGATAGGAAGGAAATAAATTCATTTTTAAAAAAGCGTCAGGATTGGTGGTAATGAACTGACTTTTTACTATATCCGGATCTGTGGTTAACAAAACAAAATCCTGCGGAAACAATAAATACGTTTCAGAAGAAACAGGTTGCACACTACTCACGATATTACTGCTGTTCCGGTTTGCAAGAAACATTTTATTAAGGTCAATTATTTTTTTAGAGCGGTTGTACAATTCCACATAATCAACACCCATTGGAGGCGGATTAAATAAAATTTCATTTATAATTACATCAAGACTGTCGGCATCCTGAGCTATACCAAACTTTGCACTGCTTTTATCGCTGATAATATTGCCACTGCAATCTGAAATATTCTTTACTGCGACTGTATATATGATTCCTTTTTCAAGAGGATTATTAACCGTAACATTTACTTTATCAAAAAACGGATCCAATGGAATTACACTACTTGCAATCAATCCTTTATCAAAAGAATAATTTGATAATGATGACGCTTTTTTACCATCAATCTGTTCATCAAATACGAGAGTAACAGTAGTGTCATTTGCGGCAAAAGCGCGGAGTAGCTTTGGTGAAGTTTCATCCTTATTAATTGCATCCACAGCATTTTTTCTTCCTGGTGTGCCGCCACTCGCATGCGTACTTGCTTTCCAGTTGGAAGCGCCGCCGCATGGGTTTTTGGTGTCTATCATTTCAAGAGTCCATCCGCCATCTTTTTTCAATTCATTTTTATAAGAAGCGAGATTATATTTCACTGCGTGAATGATTTCATTAGAAGATGATTTTAAAACGATTGTACTTCCTCCTATATTCATTGAGGGAAAATTGGCAACTCCTAAAGTGGTGCCATAGGGTAAAAATGAGGCAGTGGAATTCGAAGCACAAATAATTACAAAACTATCTGGGCGTAGAGTAAAATTGGGTAATTTGGCGATAGAAGAACCTTCTATCAATTTCCATTCGTGCAGATTAATTGGAAACGCCGAAACATTTTTTAATTCTAAAAATTTTAATAATGGCAAAGTTACCTGTGGATTAGGATCAGGAAAAAGTTCATCTATAACTACATCATATTTTTGTGGAATATAAAAGCTAAAGGTGGTGGATTTATTGAAGGTAGCATTTCCTGAAAGATCTTTCACAACATTAACTGTCAACGTATATTCATACCCGTTAATGAACGTTGTTCCGAAAGTAAGATGAACTAAAGAATGATTTGTCACATTCCGGATTGCACTCACCGGCATGCCCAAACCATTGTTGGCCGAATAATTTGAAAACAAGGTGGCGCTTACATTGTCTAATGGCTCATTAAATATTACATCAACCTGAGTATTTGAAATTGCTGTGGCTGATTGTATTTCCGGAGGAGAAATATCGGGTTCGTAATTTTTGATTTCAATATCATCAAAAAAGTGCTTCTTAAAAAAGCTGGAAGTGCTTTGTTTTATTAAAAATCCAAAATAGCCTGAAGTAGTATAAGTTGCATCTGTTGCAGTTCCCTCGCTGATGTAGTTATTTCCCGTGCCAGCCATATCTCTCAATAAAGTCCATCTGTTAAGCTGGTCTCTTGTTACTTTTATCTTCATCACATTATTGCTTTTGTTAAGAACGCCATTTTCTCCATCAATAATCTTTGTAATGGCGCCTGAAGCATCTTTTCGGTAAAGAGATATTTCGTCGTCAGTATTTCCAATTCGCACAAAATATCCTGCGGTTGAATTCAGGTTTAAATCACTTGCTGAAGCAGTCAGATAAACATCAATATAATTTGCAGAAGAAGGATTAAAAGTAATTTGAACCCAAAATTCCCATTGAGTAGTTGTAGCGAGCGTGCTTGCTGTACTTAGATAAAAGCTGCTATTGGATATTGTGTGATTACTTTGTAATTGTAAAGCGTTGTTTACAATAAAAGCGGATGTATTTCCTGTCCATGCCGGATCATTTGTAAAGTCGCCATCATTAAAGTTTTCAGTTAATTGTGCTTTCAAAATGCCATTTGCCAACAATAAAATGGCAAAACAGTAAATGATTTTTTTACGCATAATAATTAGCTTTGCATTTAAAGATAGATACTTTATCCTTTCTTTGTAATTCAATCAAAAAAAATTTGAACTAAAAATGAAAATCGCAGTTGTAGGCGCCACCGGTCTTGTAGGCAGTAAAATGTTGCAGATTCTGGAAGAGAGAAATTTCCCCGTTACAGAACTAATTCCCGTAGCTTCTGAAAAGTCTGTTGGAAAAGAAATTACTTTTAAAAATAAAAAGTATAAAGTAGTATCAGCCGATGATGCCATTGCTGCCAAACCGGATATAGCGCTCTTTTCAGCCGGCGGAAGTACATCACTTTTACTGGCTCCCCAATTTGCTGCAGTAGGAGTTATTGTAATTGACAATTCTTCCGCCTGGAGAATGGATGACTCTAAAAAACTAGTGGTTCCGGAAGTGAATGCGGGTGTGCTTACCAAAGAAGATAAAATAATCGCTAACCCTAATTGCTCTACTATTCAAATGGTGCTGGTTTTAAAACCGCTTCATGATAAATATAAAATAAAAAGAGTGGTGGTGTCAACCTATCAAAGTGTGACTGGCACCGGGGTAAAGGCAGTAAAGCAAATGGACAATGAACGACATAATATAAAAGGGGAAATGGCTTATAAATATCCGATAGATAAAAACGCAATTCCACAGATCGATGTTTTTTTGAAAAACGGTTATACAAAAGAAGAGATGAAGATGGTGAATGAGACCAGGAAAATAATCGGAGACAATTCGATTCAACTAACGGCTACCTGTGTACGAATACCTGTAACTGGCGGCCATAGCGAAAGCCTTAATATTGAATTTGAAAATGATTTTGATATTGACGAAGTGAAGAAAATTCTGGCAGCATCACCGGGCGTAGTTTTAGAAGATGATCTGGATAATGCCGTTTACCCCATGCCATTAACGGCAAATGAAAAAGATGAGACTTTTGTGGGAAGAATTCGTCGCGATGAATCGCAGGCAAAAACATTGAACTGCTGGATAGTGAGCGATAACCTTCGTAAGGGCGCTGCTACCAACGCGGTGCAGATTGCAGAGTGGCTGGTGAAAGAAGGGATGGTTGGTTAATATAATAGTTTTACGAAAGCATATTTAATAAAAGTTTAAATTAGTATCTTTTGTAGAAAGGGAGTATGGTTTGAAAATCTATTTTATCAATTCAATTATTTGCAATCTCTCATTCTCACCTAAATTTGATTTTCAACTTTTAATGTGGCCCTTTCAGAAATCTACAATCAATTTATAACAGGAATACAGCAAACTTCTTTGCTGGAATTTATAGCAGTAATTTCCGGCATCATCAGCGTTTGGTTTTCCCGGAAAGAAAACATCTGGGTTTATCCGACGGGGTTAATAAATACAACATTTTATATTTATCTCAGTTTTAAAGGAAGTTTATTGGGTGAGGCTTCTGTTAATTTATACTATACCATTATGAGCATTTATGGTTGGTATTTGTGGACAAAAAAAAATCAGCAAGATGAACATGTTGTCAATATTACCTGGAGCAATCAAAAAGAATGGATACAGGAGCTTGGGTTTTTTGCCGGGTTTTATATTGTGATTTTTGGATTACTTACCTATTTGAAAAGAGATTTTGCACCTGGGGCTATTCCCTGGGCAGATGCATTTGCAAGCGCTACGGCTTTTACCGGCATGTGGCTTATGGCGCGAAAAAAAGTAGAGAGCTGGTATTGGTGGATTGCTACAAACATTGCCTCTATTCCTTTGTACTTCGTAAAACATTATGTTTTTACAAGCGTTTATTATGTTATTCTATTAATAATGGCCGTTTGGGGATTAATAGAATGGAAAAGAAGAGCAGACAAAAATTTATTTCAAAAGAATATAACCATCTGATGGAAGTAAAAAAGATCGTTGTTATAGGGCCGGAATCTACAGGAAAAAGCACTTTATGTGCGCAATTGGCTGCTCATTATCAAACGCTTTGGGTGCCGGAATATGCAAGAGAATATTTGGAGAAAAATGGAAGTGAGTATGACTATGATGATTTGCTTACCATTGCAAAAGGGCAGATTGACTCAGAAGAAGCAATAAACTATCAGCTTTCAGCGATGAGATGTCAGGTTGAAGAGACCGGTTACCAGGTATCAGGTATCAGAAGCGGGAAATCCGTGCTTGAAAATTCGGGCAAATCAGACGGTAAGAGAATACATCGCACATCAAACTCAGGGCATCTTTTTATTGACACTGATATGTATGTGATGAAGGTCTGGTGCGAGTTTGTTTTTAATAGGTGCCATAACTGGATACTTACACAAATAGCGCTACGGCATTATGATGGCTACCTGCTTTGTGATGTGGATTTACCATGGATAAAAGATTCATTGAGAGAATATCCCGATAAAAAGATAAGAGAAAAACTATATTATTTTTATCAAGATCTTATGGTTAACCAGTCGGTTTTATGGTGCAACATTTCAGGTAATTATGAAGAAAGATTAAGAAAAGCGAAATTGTTCGTTGATAAACTGACCGCCTGATCAAAGTTTCTCTTTGTCAAAATTATTTCAATAGTTGCTGCACATCGGGGTCGGCCTGAAGGATATTCGCTTGTTTCATAATCCACGGATATCGGAATGCAACGCGTGGAGACATTGGTATTATCGTATATAAGATAGGATTAGGAAGGCAGGAAGCGATGAGTGCAGATTCTTTTTTTGATAAATTTTTCGCCGGTTTTTTAAAATAGTATTGTGCTGCAGCTTCCACTCCAAAAATACCTTTGCCCATTTCCGCTACATTCAGGTACATTTCCAAAATTCTTTTTTTGCCCCAAATATGTTCTATCATAAAAGTAAAATACACTTCAAGTGTTTTGCGAAAAAATCCTCCATGCTGCCACAGGAAAACATTTTTAGCAACCTGCTGGCTAATGGTACTTGCGCCACGCAATGATTTACTTTTTTGATTGTGTTTCATCGCTTTTTGAATGCTTTTGAAATCAAATCCATTGTGATCCGGAAACAATTGATCTTCTCCCGCCATTACTGCCAGCTTTATATTAGGGCTCATGTCTTCATAGCTTACGTAATTGCGATGTAAACCCTGGCCGCTCAAAACACTTCCTAATTGTGTGATGGTAAATGGAGGATTAATCCATTTGCAAAAAAGAATATATAAGACAGAAAGAAGAAAACCGTAAAGTATTATTTTAAAAATAGTGCGGACAATCCTTGCTGCAATCCCTCTTTTTTTCACTTTTTTCTTTTTGCTCAACAGAATTCCGTTTTACTATTTTACACTAATATAATGAAGTGTATATTTTTTACCAAGTGGCAGTCCTTTATTTGCAGATTTCATAATCAAATAACCAATACCTGCAAGCGCGGCTGATCCGCCTACTAAATATGGGCTGGCGTAATATCGGGTATCAGGTTTTGAAAAAATCCACGTTCCAAGTCCAACGGTAGTGATGAGAATACCACCGCCGAAAAGCGCGCCGCCAGATCCGCTCCAATTAAATTTATTACTGTTTTTTCCAAAGCTCTTTATATCGCGGTAATTAATTGCAAATGGGTACCGGGCTACTGTATCCAGCACATATACTCCAAGATTGGTAGGCATTTTTCGCACGTCATATTGAATTAAAAAGATTGAATCTCTTTGAATAGAGGTAACGTAGGCATTGAAATAACCAGCATTAGTTGAAAAGGTCATTTCACTACCGGGAAAAAATGAGTGAATGGTCCGGTTATTTTTTTTCAGGATAAGGAGATCCGATTGAGCCGTACACGATAGGCAGAAAGAAAATGAAAGGATAAAAATAAATAAGATGCGCATGGCCTATAATTTTTTTACAAAAAATAAAACTCCCAAAAGAAGTGCTGTTCCGAATACGAGCAAAATTAATCCTGATATTTTATTGACCAACCTTATATTTTTTAAAGTAAGTTTTTTGCGAAGCTTTCCGGCCAATGTAACCTTTATTACGTCGGCACCCATATTCATTGCGAGGGCGGTTCCAAAAATGATGATCCTGTCTCTTACAGAATGTGTAATAGCAATAGCAGTGGCGGCTGTTAGCCAAAAAGCCATCACTGCCGGGTTCAATGTATTTAATAAAAATCCCTGCAACGCCATTTTAGCATGGTCGCTGTTTTTCATCGGTGGCATCAATACATCTTCCGGATGTATATGTACTTTTTTTAAAAAAAGATAAAATAAACCCATTCCTATTAGAAATGCACTGCCGGCAATACCAATCACCATTTTAAAATCAAGCAGCCTGGTAACCATTTCAGAAAATGCGTTGCTTAATAGTACCAATAGAAAATCGCTGATCCACACACCAATCACAAAACTGAACCCACCAGCTTTTCCATTGTTAATGCTGTGCTTTACGATCGTAAATATTACCGGCCCTACCGATAGCGCAAGTAACAATCCCATTGCAAGGCCTTTAAGTATTGCTTCTAAAGCAGATATCATTCAGCAAAAAAGGTTTAAATTTTTTTTAAAATAATCTGAAGGAAATAAAAATACGTTTAAAATAATTAATGATTAATGGATGATTAAACGTGGAAGCATTTTAAAATGTCGAAAGGCTGCCAACCTTAATAAGTTCATTCCAAATTTTATAAACAATTTTCCAGGGAGCCAACGGCATTCCGAATTGAACCCTTATACGTTTTCTTCTTTGAGAAATTTTTGCCAGTCTTCCAGCATTTTGCCTTTTAGG
This sequence comes from Ginsengibacter sp., assembly GCA_039922575.1. GTDB lineage: Bacteria > Bacteroidota > Bacteroidia > Chitinophagales > Chitinophagaceae > Ginsengibacter. The sequence goes on along the minus strand of JBDTEK010000015.1, from coordinate 256 downwards.
ACCCTTGGAAATTTATTCTGGCCACCCACTTTCCCCTTCGATCTCATAAAATTCATGAAGGTTTCTTCACTCAGCACATCCACAAAAATTTCTTTAAGGGCGTGCTTTCTTTCCACTTCATAGTCGTCATTCAATTCCTTTAATTTTTCATCTATCATCACTTTCAGCGTTTCAGAATTTACTACGTCATCTGTTGCTATAAACCAATGATGAGCAAAGAAATTGCCATACGGTATACCTGCTACTGCAAATTCGC
>JBDTEK010000014.1:0-5923 GCA_039922575.1 Ginsengibacter sp. | reverse complement strand
CCTACTACACCTCCAATTACAGCACCCAACCCTTTTTTCTTACTCAAAATTGCTCCTCCCACGGCGCCGGTTACCCCACCAATTACTGCTCCCTGGGCCGCTTTATTCCAACCTTTCTTTTTCTCAGGTTGAGGAATTGTTGTAGGAGTTCCTGAAGATGTACCATTTCCTGAACCGGCAGTTCCCTCATTAGCTGCTCCTGTATTTGTGGCAGTACCTGAATTGCCGGTAACAACCGGAGGAGTAACAACTGGTGGAATTACTTCCGGAGTTTTATTTGAAGTGGAAGTTTTGACAGTCGCGGATTTTATATTTTTTTCAGGAAGACTTACCTGGCGTTTTACTTTTACCATCCTTTCCGGAGCATTGGATATTTTAGTGGGAACCACTTCGGATTTTGCTGAAACTACCGTGTCAGTATAAATATTATTATTGGTAAACGCTGAGGAATCTGACAATAATTGTATATCACGTTTTTGCGAATCCGATTGTGTGTTGCTTTTACAAGCAGCAAAACCGGTGATGATAAATAATGTAAGTAATAAATTTTTCATGATTTTTTATTTTAAAGGTGGTATTTTATAATACTGTTCAATAATAGAATCAAAATTTTTGTCATGGTTTAATGACTTTAAAGCATTGGGAAAATGTTAACAGAAGAATGAAGATGGTTTTAAACTGGTTCCTAACCCTTTTTTCAAAGAACAAAAATCTTTTCAAAAACAGTTTTTATTTACCTTCATCTTTATGAAAAAAATATTCTCTTTTTTTATTTTCCTGTTTATATTCTCTATTGCTTATTCACAGACTTTACCCAATAGTTTTACTGATGGTAAATATGTAAAAGTAAATGGCGCAAAATTATATGTTGTAATTGCGGGTAGTGGTGATCCGTTAATTATTATTCCCGGTGGCCCGGGCGGCACACACATTGGATATCGCTCTTTTGATTCCCTGGCTAAAGATAATCAAATCATTTATTTTGACGCATTTGGCCGGGGTAAAAGTGATACTGCCAAAGACGTAAAAGAATATTCTCTCGCCCGTGACATTGATGATATAGAAGGATTAAGGATTGCGCTTCATTTTGACAAATTAAATGTACTTGGGCATTCTTACGGTGGACTGGTAGCACAAGGATATGCATTAAAATATCCCGGGCGTGTAAATCACCTCATTCTTGCTAACACTTTTCATAGTTTCATTATGTGGCAAAAAAATGATGACAACAGCAACCATGAAATAAAAACCAATTACCCTGAAGTTTGGGATTCGCTTATGATCATTCGCGAACAGGGAGCAGTTTCCAGCGATGCGAGCCATCAGGAACTTTATGGCAAAGTGCCTTATGGGTTTTTATACACCTACAACCCAAATAATTTTTTACAACGGGGAAAAAGGCCATATCCAAACTCAATGAATACGAAATTATATTACCAAATGGTAGGTAAGGATGGGGATTTTATTGTAGGAAGCGATATTGGCAATTTTGATTTTAGAAAAGATTTAAAAAATTTAAAAATGCCTGTTTTAATTTATGGCGGCAGGTACGATCGCGTGGCGGTTCCTTCTATGATGGTAAAATATAAAGAATATTGCCCCCAGGCAAAATTTGTTATGTTTGAAAGATCAGGCCATAATCCGCAAGTAGAAGAACCGGAAAAATTATTTCCGCTGATTGAAAAATTTTTACATCAATAATTTAAAAAAAAATGAAAATCATTTCCTCAAAATGATGACATGTTGTCGAATTAGACGAACCAAATTTTCATCCATTCGTCTTTAATTAATTTTATAACTCATTTATTCTAAATTAAATTGATCTTGAAAAGATTTTTCTATTTAATCGTAGCATTCTTTTTAATCCACAATTGTGTTGCACAAAAGATTGAAATAATCAATAAAGAAGCCACCTCTTCCTTTAGAGGATTAAGTGTAGTGGATAACAATATTGTGTGGGTAAGCGGAAGTAATGGTACTGTTGGCCGAAGCACAGATGGCGGTAAAACATGGAAATGGATAAAAGTAAAAGGCTTTGAAACAACCGATTTCAGGGATATTGAAGCTTTCAGCGCTTCTACTGCCGTTATTATGGGTATTTCAGAACCAGCCTATATATTGCGAACCACTGACGGTGGCGAAAATTGGAAAACAGTTTTTGAAAGTAATACAAAAGGAATGTTTTTAGATGCCATGGAATTTTGGAATGATCAAAGCGGAATTGTAATTGGCGATCCCATCCATAACCGGTTCTATATCGGACGAACTTTTGATGGCGGCAAAAAGTGGCAAAACATACCCGAAAAAAATAAACCGTTAGCAGACAGCGGTGAAGCCTGTTTTGCAAGTAGTGGTACCAACATTAGAAAATTAAACAAAGAAGAGGCTGTATTTGTTTCTGGCGGACTGACATCGCACATTTTTATCAGAGATAAAAAAATATTGCTTCCGATTATCCAGGGAACCCATACCACAGGCGCTAATTCAATTGCAGTAAAAAACAAGAAAGTTATGATAGTGGTTGGTGGTGATTTCAGCAACAAAAATGATTCTGCCAAAAATTGTGTGATAACAAATAATGGAGGAATCAACTGGCATTATCCAAAAATATCGCCACATGGCTATAGAAGTTGCGTGGAATATTTAGAGAAAAACAAATGGATTACCTGCGGTTTAAATGGGGTTGATATTTCTACTGACGATGGCGATACCTGGAAAAAAATCAGTGAAGAGGGTTTTCATGTCTGCCGCAAAGCCAAAAAAGGTAAAGCGGTTTATTTCGCAGGCAGCGATGGAAGAATCGGGAAATTAAGTGATTAGCTATTACGTTATATGGGATGGAGACTGCTACCGATAAAAATCCGTAGTTACAAAATCGGTCATCTTTACAGGATTGCAAAATCATGATCAGTCAAACGGGGAAGTTTGAAAACCTTCCTGATCTTGCATCAAATTTATTTTATCCGCAGCCTGACCTGGTCCGGGTGCTACGAACTTAATCTCTTCAAACATTTTTTCAAGTCAATTCCTTTTCCTAAAACTCCTTTAAATATATCACCCATTTTTTTTACTCTTGCTTCAATATTGTGTATAGTGAATTGTTTTGGCGATAAACCCTTCTTCACTTCTTTCCATAATAAAGGTGTGGAAACAGTAGCCCCTACTTTTGGCCTAAGGCTGTAAACTGATGCAATCGTTTGACCACGCCGGTTTTGCAGGTAATCCATGTAAATATGTTTACTGCCCCGCTTTTGAAGGTTCCGTTCCAACGTAGTAAAGTCGGGCAAAATATCATTGACCATCATACAAACCAGGTAAGCAAAATCCTTCACCTGTTCAAAAGTGTATCTTTTCGCCGTCGGCACATAAATATGTAATCCGGATGCTCCCGAAGTTTTGCAATAAGCGTCAGCACCAGCCTTATCCAAAATTTGCTTCACTGCCAAAGCCGCTTCAACCACCTGGTCAAAAGTATTTTCATCTGAAGGATCTATATCAATCATTAAATAATCCGGATTGTCCAATTCAGGTAATGACGAATGCCATGGGTTTATTTCAATACAACCTAAATTATTTAGATAAACCAGCGTAGCCAGGTTATTACAAATAATGTAATCAATTTCTTTATTATTAGAATCAGAATGTACCTGAACTGTCTTTACGAAAAACGGCACATTTTCGCCGGCATCTTTATGAAAAAACCCTTTCGCATGAATACCATTCGGATTTCTTAAAAGTGATTCAGGACGGCCCTTCAGATAGGGTAAAATGTAATTAGCCATTGAAATATAATAATTCACTACATCTCCTTTAGAAACACGATCCTCAGGAAAATAAATTTTATTGAAGTTGGTAACTTTTACCTTATTTTTTCCAAAAGTGAAAGTTTTATCGATTTCATTTTTTTCTTCTTTACCAGAGGTTTGATTCTTTTTATCAGACACGGAAGTAGTTCCGCCTCGCTTTGGAGCACTTTCTGTCCTCGCTTTTGAGGTGATTAATTCTTCCTTTTCTGAAGATGACTTATTCTTTTTTTTTGATAAAACGGTGTTCCGTTTTTTAATCGGTGTTGCGCTTTTCATATTTACTTCATTTATATTTTTATCTTCTCTCAAATGCAAAAAGACAGGATGCCTGAATTTTCCATCAGCGGTTATTTCGGAATATTTTACCTCACAAATTAATTGAGGCTTCACCCATGTAACGGGAGAATTGGTTCTTACTTTTTCATTAAATGGAGATTGCTTTTGTACTAAAGGTTGAAGCATATTGTACATTTTTTTCAGGCCGGCAACACTAAAACCGGTACCGGTATGGCCGATATACTTAAAGTGAGCTCCTTCTTTAGAAGCGAGTATTAATGCGCCAAAATACTTCCTCGATCCGGCAGGAGCAGTGTATCCTGCAATGATAGCTTCCTGGGTTTTATGATGTTTTATTTTTAACCAATCGGCAGTTCTTTTTCCTGGAAAATAGAGTGAGTCAATTTTTTTTGCCATTATTCCTTCCAGGTTTTTTTCCTTAGTAACCTCAAAAAAAAACTTGCCATTTGCCATAATATAGTCGGAATATCTGATCACCTCATTTTCGGGAATTATTTTTTTCAATAATTCTTTTCTTTCAATCAGTTCAAGGCCTCTTGTGTTTTTTCCATTTAATTCCAGTAAATCAAAAACCTGGTATTGAATAGGCCGATTTTGGTTTTCTGAATATTGCTGAAGAAACTGAAAATCAGGCTTTCCTTCCTCATTCAAAACAACAATTTCGCCATCTAAAATTACATCCTGCTTTATCAGCTTCAATTGATCTACCACAATAGGATAAGTCTCTTTAAAGCTCAATCCATTGCGGGAATACAATAAAATAGAAGATTTATTTTTTTGAGTAATAGACCGGTAACCATCCCATTTTATTTCAAACAGCCAATCCTTATCATCAAAAGCGCCGGAGGTTTCTTTGGCAAGCATCGGCTTAATATTATTGCTGATTTTTCTACTTCTAATATTGCCGGAGTCATCATTGTCCTGCACTGTTTTCGACTCAGAAAAAGCAGTGCTTTCAGCGCTGGAATTTACTCTGGCTTTGGGGCTTTTTTTTTGACAGGTTTTTTATTTTCGGCAAGCCATTTATTAATTGGCGAATTCTTAGGCGTATCTTCTTCGCTGCTATAATCTTCGTCCACAGCATATTCATCATTGTGCTTAATGAGTAGCCAGCTATTATCTTCTTTACTTTTTAATTTTACTAATGCAAACTCACCTTTCAGCTTTTTGCCAAACAATTGAATTTTAAGGTTGCCTGCTTTTAGCCCAGCCCGGATATTCTTTTCCGCAATATCATGCGGTGAATTTTCTATATCCGCATAAGTACCATTATCCCAAATCTCCACAATACCGGCTCCATAATTACCTTCAGGAATATCACCGGCAAAATCTTTATAATCATAAGGATGGTCCTCTACCATCATTGCCAGCCGTTTATCTTTTGGGTTTAATGAAGGGCCTTTAGGAACAGCCCAGCTTTTTAAAACGCCATCCAATTCTAATCTGAAATCATAGTGCAGTCGCGACGCTTTATGCCTTTGAATTACAAAAATTAGTTCTGCAGCAGATTTTTTTACTTTACCTGATGGCTCGGATGTTTCCTTAAAATTTCGTTTTTTATTATACAGTGTGAGCGCCATATTATGCTGATTTTTTACGTTTTACATCAAGGCTGGCCTTCAATTGGTCCATAAGATCTTTTGTTTTACTATGCACGACCTTCATCTCAGGGGCTTTTATTTTCTTGCCTCCCGCCTTTGCTTTAATCAATTTCAATAATTCATCGTTGTAAGTATCCTTGTATTTTGAAATGTCAAATTTTGCGGTCAGTTGATCTATCAGAGTAATAGCCATTTTTAATTCAGCGGGCTTTACTTCAG
>JBDTEK010000013.1:0-4389 GCA_039922575.1 Ginsengibacter sp. | reverse complement strand
CGATAATTACCAGAAGAGGAATGGTGATCAGTGCGGCCATAATTTTTGGAGCAACGAGATAAGACTTGGTGTTGATACCCATGATCTCAAGCGCGTCTATTTGCTCGCTTACCCTCATATTGCCAAGTTCGCCTGCAATCTTGCTGCCCACCACGCCTGCTAAAACAATACAAACCAAAGTAGGTGCGAACTCCAGTATCACAGTATCACGTACCACCTGGGCAATAGTTTCTTTTGCAATCATGGGACTCGTAAGCTGGTACGCAGTTTGAACAGCGCTTACTGCTCCCATAAATATGGAAATGATACACACGATGCCTAAAGAGCCATAGCCTATTTCCACTGATTGGTGCATTAGTTCCTTCCAATACATTTTATAGTTTTCAGGCTTCGTAAACATGCCCTTTAGCATGAGAAGATACTGGCCGATCTTAGAAAATAGTTTCATTGTGGTTGCTTAAAATTTGTCTTTTTTCTTTGTTTATCCTTCTGGATTATTTTTTTTGCGATTTTTTCCATTCCTTTGATGAATTTTCTATTCCATTATTTTTGCGGCTACATTTTACCTGTGCATCAATTACAGCTATCAAAACCATGTTATAAATACTTCGGATATGGCTGCCTAATTGCAAAATGTGAACGGGTTTGTTCAAACCTAATAAAATCGGGCCAATTGCATCTGCCCCGCCTACTTCCTGCAAAAGATTGTATGCTACATTTCCTGCTGCAAGGTTTGGAAAAATAAGCACATTCACATCATTATTTACCAATTCGCTAAAAGGGTAGTTGTCTTTTAAGATTTCTTTATTGAAAGCTACATTTGCCTGCATTTCACCATCAATTATTAATTGAGGCTCTTTTTGTTTCACTATTTCTCTTGCATGCGCTACCAGTTTTGCTTCAGGTGAATTACTACTTCCAAAATTAGAATAACTAATCATAGCAATACACGGAATGATACCAAAAGTTTTGACTTCTTTGGCGACCATGATGGCAATATCCGCAAGTTCTTGCGCAGTTGGATTAAAGTTAACAGTAGTATCAGCGAGAAATAAAGGCCCTTTTTTGGTCATGATAATATACATGCCGGCCACTTTTTTAGATTCGCTTTCCAAACCGATTATTTGTAACGCAGGGCGAATGGTATCGGGATAGTTTTTGGAAAGCCCGGATATCATGGCGTCGGCTTCTCCCGTTTCTACCATCATGCAGCCAAAATAATTCCTGTCTTTCATTATTTTTTTCGACTCATAATAGTTGGTTCCTTTTCGCTGCCTTTTGGCAAAAAATAATTCACCAAATTCTTTTCGTTTTTTTTGTGTGTCATCACTTTTTGGATCTATTATAGGTATATCACCTAAATCAATTCCATTTGCTTCAGCGATCTTTATAATATTTTCACGATTACCCAAAAGGATAGGATAGGCAATTCCTTCATCTACGGCGAGCTGGGCGGTTTTCAAAATCTTTTGATTTTCTGCTTCTGCAAAAACTACTTTCTTTGGATTTTTGCGGGCTTTTGCGCCTATCATGCGCAGGAGTTGGTTATCAATTCCTAATCTTTCGTTTAATTGATTTTTATATGTATCCCAATCGGTAATGGGAAACCTTGCAACGCCACTATCCATTGCAGCCTTTGCAACTGCAGGCGCCACCGTAGTTAACAACCGGCTGTCCACAGGTTTAGGAATTATATAATCAGGACCGAAAACAATCGTTTTTTCATTATAAGCCATCATCACAATATCCGGAACAGGCAATTTGGTTAATCCTGCCAAAGCCTCTACCGCAGCCAGTTTCATGGCCTCATTAATTTGTGTGGCACGTACATCCAGCGCACCGCGAAAGATGTATGGAAATCCTAAGACATTATTTACCTGGTTGGGAAAATCGCTTCGTCCGGTGGCCATAATGACATCTTTACGAACTGCGATCGCAGCATCGTATGTAATTTCAGGATCAGGGTTGGCCATCGCAAAAACCACAGGATTTTTCGCCATGCTTTTAACCATTTCCGGCGTAACCACATTTCCTACACTTAAACCGATAAATACGTCAGCGCCTTTCATTGCGCCGGCAAGTGTGAGTTCTTTGTTTTTAGTGATTGAAAATTTTCTTTTTGTTTCATCAATATCTTCACGATCTGCATGTAGCACTCCATTCTTATCGAACATAATAAAGTTCGACGGGTTAGCACCTACTGCTACATAAAGCTGTACGCATGCCATGGCGGCGGCGCCGGCGCCATTTACCACAAATTTTGCCCGTTCTATTCTTTTCTTTTGGATTTCAAGTGCATTCAACAAAGCCGCAGAGCTAATGATAGCAGTTCCATGCTGATCATCGTGCATAACGGGTATATGTAAACGCTCTTTTAATTTTTGTTCAATGTAGAAACATTCGGGCGCTTTTATATCTTCCAGATTGATGCCACCAAAGGTGGGTTCTAATGCCGCTACTATCTCCACAATTTTTTCCGGATCCGTTTCATTTATTTCTATGTCAAACACATCAATATCGGCGAAAATTTTAAATAAAACTCCTTTGCCTTCCATAACAGGTTTGCCTGCAAGTGGCCCAATATTTCCCAATCCCAAAACGGCAGTTCCATTGCTGATAACGCCAACCAGGTTGCCTTTTGCGGTATATTGATAAGCGGTTTCCGGATTTTCATGAATTTCCATACAAGGTACTGCCACGCCCGGAGAATAAGCCAGTGAAAGGTCTCTTTGTGTTTTAGTAGCTTTTGTAGGAACGACCTCTATTTTTCCCGGTCTTCCTTTTGAATGATAATCAAGCGCCTCTTGTTTTCGAACTATTTTTTGCATAGAAATTTATTAAAACAATATTTTTTTATGGGAAATATTTTTTAAGAAAAAAAGTAAAGATAATTTGATTTTATTTAAAGGGAGTCGAAGGTTGAATTGTTGAATTGTTCAATGGTTGAAAGGTTAAATTGGTTGGTTTTTTTAAAGTTAAATTCCTGAGGCTTACATGCACAACCTGCACACTATAACCTGCCACTACAGCTTATCCGGATTTACTGAAACAGCCAACCATGCCATAATTCCCATTCCGTTTTCGATTGCTTTTTCATCAATATTAAAAGTTGGCGTGTGTACTCCTGAAGTAATATTTTTGTGAGTGTTTCGTACACCGAGCCTGAAAAAACAAGCCGGAATAATGTGGGAATAAAAAGCGAAATCCTCAGCGCCCATCCGGATTTCTGTTTCTTCTACATTTTGTACTCCAATAAAGTCACCTGCTTTTTGCATGGCATCTTCCGATAGTGGAATATTATTTAATACAAATGGGTAACCTGCATCAATTGTTGCATCTATTTGAGTTCCGGAAATTTCTCCGGTTTTTTTGCAGATGTTTTTTATAAGATCATGCGCTTTAAATCTCCATTCTTCGTTCATGGCGCGAAAAGTACCCATTAGTTTTACTTCCGAAGGGATTACATTGGTGGTATTGCCGCCCTGGAAGGAACAAATGGAGAGCACAGAAGGGTTAAAAGGATCATTCATTCTACTAATTATCTGCTGAAGATTTACTACTAATTGTGATGCTGCCAGAATCGTGTCTGAGGTGAGATGTGGAGCTGCAGCATGGCCGCCTTTGCTTTTCACAGAAATATATATTTCGTCGGCGCTGGCCATTACCATTCCACCGCGAAAGCTTAATTTTCCTACTTCCAGGCTGGGATGCACGTGCAAGCCGAAAATAGCCTGTGGTTTTGGATTTTCCAATACCCCTTCTTTTATTAAAAGACTTGCACCGCCTGGATTTTTTTCTTCCCCGGGTTGAAATATCAATTTGACCGTTCCTTCCCAATCATCTTTTAATTCATTTAAAATTTTTGCAGCGCCGAGCAAGCAAGTGGTGTGCACATCGTGGCCGCAGGCATGCATTACGCCTTTATTTTTTGAGCGGTATTCTACATCATTAATTTCTGTAATAGGCAATGCGTCCATATCTGCGCGAAGTGCAATAATTTTTGCATCCGGATTTTTGCCTTTAATAATTCCAATAACTCCCGTGGTTGCCATTACCTGAAAATCAATATTCCATTCTTTTAATTTCTGTTGAACAAATTTTGAAGCTTCAAATTCATGATAACTTAATTCAGGATGTGCATGCAGATGGCGGCGAATTTTGATAAATTCATCCGCGTAATTTTTTGAAAGATCTTTTATTTTTTCTTTGAGCATTATTAATATTGATTATTAATTACGCCAAAAGTAGAAAGAGTTTTGGAAGAGAAAGTATTTTTTGTTTTTATAGCACATTTTGAAAACGCTTGATTCTCTCCCTTTCCTATAAAAGAGCGTAATCTTTCCTGGCTTAATAGAATTATAACAGATATTTTAAAAAAAAATTTCTAAA
>JBDTEK010000012.1:0-5611 GCA_039922575.1 Ginsengibacter sp. | reverse complement strand
AATAATTAGTGGTATTACCACCTATTGAAATTCCCCTCTCCTCATGTGCTTCAGAACCGGCCAAAATCTTTACATCATGATCCTTACCAAATATTTTATGAAAAGAAAGCGTATTGGTCCAGGTCCAATCATAGTCGTTATAAGAACCTGCAGTGTATGAATTGATAGTACTGTTTTCTACGTTTTCATATTGAGGATACGTAAACGAATGATTCCAGCCGGAAGGAATATCGCCTCCAAAACTAGTATGTGCGGTAAAATATTTGAGGAAATCTACATCAGCGAATACGTTTCCAAAAAGACGAAAATCAAGCGCCTTGTTATTTCGTGTACGCCACTGTATTGCAACAGGATTAATTGCATCCCCCAATCCCGGACCAAAACCACCACCAAAATTTCCTTTAATATCATAAACAGGAATAATGGGTTGTTCCCTCATGGCCATACCGATTGATGCATCAGGACTGAGTACCCCAACTTGCGGATTATCAGAAACACTATAAGACATATTTTCTCCGATTCTAATATTCTTGTTTAAATTGAATTGTGAGTTGGAACGAATGGTAAATCTTCTCAAATAAGTATTAATAAGAGTTCCCTGCTGATTGAAATAATTAAGAGAAAACAGGTAGTTCCCTTTATCGCCACCGCCACTTACAGAAATATTCTGGTTGGAGATGGGTGCCCGTTTAAATATCTCATGGAACCAGTCGGTTCCCTGTTTATTGGCTTTTACTATTCGATAGAAATTATTGTATTCATCTCCGGTAGTAAAATTAGGATCTACATTGTAAAGAGAAGGATCGGCTGTAGGGTCTCCATTCATAACGCCGGCCGGTTGAATATAATCCGGCAATACAGGTGCCGGGCCACTTCCATATAAAGGGTCGGCAGTGGAATCAGTTATTGGAGTTCCGGAATTTGCAAAAGCATTAAATTTAAGCTGCGCCATCTCCTGAGGATTAAGCGTATGCCACACATTTCCACTTTTGGGATACTGCATACCGTAATACGCATTGTATTGAACTTTTACCTTACCGGTTCCTTTTTTTGTAGTAATAATAATCACTCCGTTAGAAGCGCGTGAGCCATATATAGAAGCAGCTCCTGCATCTTTCAATACCTGCATAGAAGCAATATCGCTGGAATTGAGATCGGTGATACTCTGCGTGGGCACGCCATCCACCACATATAAAGGTGTATTATTCCCAAAAGTGTTTACGCCCCTTATTTGAATCAAGGGTTCTGAACCTGGCTGGCCTGATCCTAAAACCGTAACTCCGGAAGCCTGACCCTGTAATTGCGAAGTAACTTCTCCTGAAGGTTGACTGATAAGATCTCCCACATTCACAACAGCTACTGCGCCTGTAAGATCCTTTTTTAATTGCGTAGTATAACCGGTAACCACCACTTCATTCAGTGTACTTGTTGAATTGTGAAGCACTAAAGAGAATTCGGTACGGTTTCCGATTGTTACCTCAATAGTCTCAAAGCCGACAAAAGAAACCTGCAATACGGCATCACTTTTTTCAGGTACTGTGAGACTGAATTTGCCAGCGACATCTGTTATCGTTACTTCATTACTGTTTTTTAATTTTACTGTTGCACCCTGTAATGGGCTTCCGGTTGCATCTGTTACCGTTCCTCTTATTGAATGATCAACTAATTTTTCCAACTGAACAACCGGCTTTTCAATGTCTCGTTTTTTGAAAATTACGATGTAAAAATGATCGCGCACTCTTTCGAAAGTTAAATCGAATGGAGCCAACGCCTGTTTAAGGGCTACATCCGCTGATGAGCAGGATGCAAGATCAAAGACTACTTTTTTATTCCCGATTAAACCACTCTTATACGTAATTGAAATACTAAATCTCGATTCAATTTGTTGTAACACGTTTTTAAGCGACATTTCTATTCCGGAGGGAGCTTCCTGCCGGATGCTTTGCAGACCGAAATCAGATACAGCAATCTGCTGGGCATTTACAGATTGAGGAATCATATACCATAATAAAAATGGTATGATGAGCATGCGTAATTTTTTATTCATATCCATCAGATTTATATTTTAAAATAATTCTCTTTTATTACCAAATTGCGTGATCCTGGCCCATCAAATCAAAAGCGAAATAACCCGTCGCAACATTTTTCAAACTTTGAAATGATATTTATTTCTCTATCCAAATTTCATCTCCGTGCTTTTGAAAATGGAGTTGAAATGCTTTTCCAAATTGAAGCAACATGGTATCAGATTTATAAATGATAGGCATAGATCCGGAAATACTGCTTTTCAATAAAGTACTATCTTGTATTATCATTTCTTTTCCAAAGACATTCTGCATAAATGCGCGGGCATCATTTAAGGTATAATGATCCAATATTAACCTTCCCGAAGTCCAGGAAACAAAGCGCTCTGCCTCTACTTTTCTTTTTGTATAATCTCCGGTTGCTTTATTGTAAGTGAGCATTTCACCAGCTTTAAGGTATAATTGAGTTTCATGGTTTGTACTATCGGAAATTGATAGTTGAATGCTTCCGTGCTCCAAAACCACAGAAATTTTATCTCCGAACGTATTTACATTAAACCGGGTTCCTAAAACCTTTACGGAGAGGTTATCATAAGTGTGAACAATGAATTCTTTATTATCCTTTGTATGTTTTACATGGAAATATCCTTCTCCTTTCATCCAAACTTCTCTTACATTGCCAGACTGTGAAAAAACGAATTCAGTATTTGCGTTTAAGGTAATTTGAGAACTATCGGGCAATAATAATTTCTTCATTTCTCCCTGATCGGTATGGTCGCTAAATGTTATTGATTTTGACGGAGTTGTTTTGTCTGCACTTTTCCAAATACTGAACACTGCGACAAAACCCACGATAACGGCCGCGGCATATTTCCACCAATTTTTCCATTTCCATCCCCGGACAGGCGCTATAAAAACCGGATTAACCTCAGGTTCATCTGAATTCATTTTATCCCAGATATTATCCCATATTCTATCCTTCTCACTGTTAGTTAAATTATAAGACCTGAATTGAACGGAATGTACAAGAGAAATAGCCTCAGTTATCGCTGCTTGATTTTCAGGATGTTGATGCATCCATTTCTCCCAAAAAGAAGTTTTTTTTAAATCGGGGCACAATATCCATTGTTGAAAATCTTCGTCTTTGGCAAAATCGCTCGCTGTATAAAACTCATAATTTTTTTTGTCCAAAAGATAGGCTTTCTATAAAAGAGACAAATAAGGAAAGAACCTCATCATTTTTTTATTTCTTTTTGAAAAAAATTATTCCGGAGAAAGAAATTTCATAAAAACAGGAAGAAAAATGAAAGAACAATGGATGTTCTTAATAAGCTAATCGCTTTAGAAACAAGATTGTAAATGGAGTCAACTTTCATTGCCATGAGCGCGGCAATTTCAGAGTAGGAAAGATCCTGATAAAAACGCAGATATATAACTTCCCGCTCCCGGCGCGTTAGCGAGGCAATACCCTGCTGAAGCAACAGTTTTTTTTCATTATAAATTTCATCATTAATGAGAGCACTTTCATGAGAAAGGATTAATTGGAAATCAAAAGAATCGGATAGTAAATCTGACGGATGGCGTCTGTCTTTTTGCAAACTTCGTAGTAAGCGGCGGCGAAGACTACTGATTAAATAATACCGCAGGTTTTGTACAGTCTGCGTCAGATGTTCGCGATCTAACCATAGATCTTTGAAAAGATCCTGGATGCAGTCTTTCACTCTTTCACTATCTAAGCAAAAATGCATTCCAAAATGATAAAGATAATCAATGTGGTTACGATAGATTTTACTAAAAGCGTCTCTATCTCCACTCTGAAATTGTTCCCAAAGATCACCCAGAGATGATGAAACAGTTAATAAATTAATTTGCTTTGGTTGCAATTCTTTCATAAATCAAGGTCTAATACTGAATTTCCCGATTCGATTTAAATTAACATAAAGTTCACATTTTTTTTTGATTTTGAAAAATAATATAATAAAGATTCGAAATTGCTAGGGCAGATAGCTCATCGTAGAAAGCTGTTACGACTAAGAAGCTTTTTCAAGAAGTTGCTGCTTCTGCATATTTAATTTACCATTGTATTGTGCACCAAGTTCTATTTCAAGGGTGTCAGTTATTATATCGCCTATTACGCGTCCTGATTTTTTTATTTCTAATTGTGTGGCTTTTACATTTCCACGTACTGTCCCAAATATAATAGCTGATTTAGTGACAATGTCTCCTTCAACTATACCTTTTTCACCCAATACCACTCCACCTTCAACATGTACATTTCCAATTATTTTACCTTCAATTCTTATTATGGAAGCACCTTTAAGCTCGCCTGTAAAAGTATAACCTTCGCCAATAATGGTCGAAATTTCCTGCTGATTGATCTCTAAAGATTTTTCTTTCTTATTTTTTTTTGTAAACATATCAATTGAGGGTTAAAAATGATTCCGGATTTATTTTTTGGCCATAGCGATGTACTTCATAATGAAGGTGTGGGCCGGTGGAACGCCCGGTAGATCCAATATTGCCTATTTGCTGGCCAATATCTATGGTTTGCCCTGTCCTTACTAATATTTTAGACAAATGTCCATAGAGTGTTTCAAAACCATTGCCGTGTTTTAAAATAATACAATTACCAAATCCGCCCCGCAACCCTGCGAATTCCACATTTCCTCTTGCCATTGCTTTTACGGGTGCTCCCATTGGACCTTTTATATCAAGCCCTTTATGTGTTTCTATTCCCGAACCATCAAATGGGTTTTCCCGATGCCCAAAAGTAGAAGTGATTCGTCCCGGGTATGGGTAACCTATAGGAGTATAAGTTATATTGTATTTTACTTTTTTTAAGTAGCCTTCGTAAAAATTGCTCATTTCATCTATTGATTGAGGATCATTATCTGCTTCACCTCCCTGAGGTTCAATAAAAACAGCTTTTATTCCCCTGGCTTTTAATGAGCTGTTTATGTTGACCAGCTCTTTATCAATGTTTGAAAATTTTTCCCGAATTGCATTTGTGTCCACCTGCCTGGATAAGAAATGAACAGAATGTAACTTTTGCGTAAGCGCCATTATTTGTTTATTTTCTTTTATTTTACCGGAAGCGAGATAAACTATTACAGTTATTAATGAAGAAAAAACGAGGAAAACAGCAAAGGCATATTTTTTCCAGTTTAATATTAATTTACTTGAAACCTGGATTGGCTTTATGACCTTTTGATTATGGTTTACAAATAGAATAGTGGTTTTGCCCTTTCCCGGATTCATAGTTTTCAGGGTTAAGTTAAAGTAATCGGATTTTACTGATTCTTTGGGAATCGCTTTTAATGGTTAGTTAAGTATAAACGTCTGGATCGGAAAATAATTGCCCTCTGGTGATTTGGGATGGAGAGAACTTTGCTGGAAGTGATTAGATGATGGTATGAATAGGCGATTTTGCAAACTTATTGCGGGCAATGAGGCAAAGTAGTTGCGGAGAGAGGGGGATTCGAACCCCCGAAGGCTTTCGCCTCAACGGTTTTCGAGACCGCCGCATTCAACCGCTCTGCCATCTCTCCGGCACAAAAAAAGATGAATAATAACTATATGTTTCAAAG
>JBDTEK010000011.1:0-12317 GCA_039922575.1 Ginsengibacter sp. | reverse complement strand
ACAAGATAATTTAGGTGTTTGGACATCACCAGGCAGATCAAAAGTTGCCTGGTTTAAAGACCAGGATGGAAACATACTTTCGCTGACAGAATAAAATCTCTCGTTCCGGTTGACAGATTGCTATTGCCATGCCATTGCAAGTGTTTCAACATTATGTGTTTCACTATCGCAAAACAATCTCACCACTTTTAGATTTGACCACTTTTTACGAGTTGAAATCATTAGCAACCAACAGCAGGGGGTTTTAATAATTTTTTTAAACACCAGAGATTAAGTATAATAGCTTTGCAGAGAAATTGAAAATTATAGTTTGTAAAAAAAAATTAAAATACAATGTCAAAAACGATTATTCAGGATGTAGTGTTTAAGAATACTTCTCCGAAAGCCTTTTATGATATTTATATGGATGGCAAAAAACATTCAATAGCAACAGGAGCTCCTGCCAGTATTTCGCCAAAAGAAGGAACGGAATATTCAGCTCACAACGGATATATTACAGGGAAAAACTTACAGCTGATACCGGGCAAGTTGATTGTACAAAGTTGGCGAGCTCAAAGCTGGCCGGAAGATACTATTGATTCAACTTTTATAATTTATTTAGAATCGCAGGGGAAAGATACCTTACTTCACGCTGTGCATGCTAATCTTCCTGATAGCGCTGCTGAGGACATTGATAAAGGCTGGCATAAAATGTATTGGGAACCATTTAGATTATACATTGCCGGTACTCCCATTGATAAAGCTTCAATGTAATTCTGGCTTTCACTTTAAATTGTCTAAATTCTGTACTTGTCTAAAGAACACAGAACATTCCCATCTCTGACAAAAGCCTGGTAGTTATGGTTTTTGTACCCTTTTCATGATTTCGATTTCATAAGCAAGGAAACTAAAATCTTCACGGATTTTATCAAATCCCATCCTTGCATTTAAGTATTAAAAAAGAATAATCGTTATTCTGCATATGAGTAAGAATTATAAATTCGCTGATCTGCATAAATTGCATTTTATTTCTTCGGATCTATTCTTCGGATGACAAAGGCCCAATAATAATACTCAAATTTATATTTTGTTGAAATTCAGTTTCTCTAAAGAATTGATTCCTCCCCAAACTATCACTGATCTACCGTTTTCATTCCCCCATCAGTATAACGCATTCCGGAAGCAGCTCCTTTCGCAAAAATATCCTCAATTTGATTAAGCTCATTATCAGTTAATGAAACGTCAGTCGCTTTTATATTTTCTTCCAGGTATTTTACCCTTTTTGTTCCGGGAATCGGAAAAATAAAATCTTCCTGAGCCATTACCCAGGCGAGCGCTAATTGGGATGATGTGCAGCCTTTTTCTTTTGCTATCTCTTCTATCTTTTTTACCAGGTCAAGATTTTTATTAAAATTTTCTCCTTGAAAACGAGGAGAAGTCCGGCGATAATCATCTTCAGCAAGGTCTTCAAATTTCTTTATTTGTCCGGTTAAAAATCCCCGGCCCAGCGGGCTATATGCAACAAATGCAATTCCTAATTCTTTACATGCGGGTAATATTTCATCTTCCGGGTCGCGACTCCATAAACTGTATTCAGTTTGCAAAGCTGTGAGAGGATGCACCGAGTTTGCTTTTCTGAGTGTCTCAACATTTACTTCGCTTACACCAATTCCCCTTATTTTCCCTTCTTTTACTAATTGTGCCATAGCGCCAATCGTTTCTTCAATTGGAGTATCAGTATCTTTTCTGTGCAAATAATATAAATCTATTATTTCTACATTCAGCCTTTTAAGACTTGCTTCACAAGCGATTTTCACATATTCAGGTTTTCCATTCGTTCCTCTCCATTTTGGATTTGAAGGATCCCTGACAATTCCAAATTTCGTAGCAAGGGTAACTTCTTTTCTGAAAGGGCGGATGGCTTTTCCAACTAATATCTCATTGGTATATGGCCCATACATATCGGCGGTATCAAAGAAAGTAACTCCGAGTTCGTGCGCTCTTTGTATCGTCCTTATAGATTCTGCATCATTTGTTTCTCCATAAAAATCACTCATTCCCATACAACCTAATCCCATTTGAGAGGCGCGTAAACCCTGGCTGCCTAAAGATTTTATTTTCATAATATTTATTTTAAATGTTCATTCCTGATATTTAAAAGCTCAATATTTTCTGCTTTGAACATTGGCAAAAGATAATAAATTAATTGTGCCATTTTGTTCCGCAGCAAAATTATGGAAATAGATTTTTGGTCTTGGCTTATTTTATGAAAATTGTTAGAATGACAGATGGCAGAAATTAAAGCGTACCTATATATACTTTTTTCTAAGTAAGATTAACTAGGGCCGTAAGGCTTATTTAGAAAATCATTAAAACTCCACTCCTGCTTTCAGGATCATTCTTCCATAACCAAACTTATAATTGTAGAGGTAAGATGAACATCCAAGACATAAGGGTGCTACTCCAATTTGAGTTTGTAATTCTTTATAACTATACCCCAGGCTGAATAAAAAAGAGGATTTATTAATCAATCTAACTTTGAATCCGACTCCAACATCTGTATAAATACCGCCTTTAAAATGATACGAATCGTAATAAGAAACTTCTTTTCCGGGTTTATTTTTTAGAGGAAAATTATAACCCAAATCCGCATAAACAAATCCTTTATTTTCATCACCAAAACACCTTCTACCCTCAATAAAAAGTGGGAGCGTTTTATAGCGGTAATCATCAACTCCGATTCCAATTGCGGAAAACCAATTTGAAAATTGAATTCCATTTATTGTTTGAAATACTGAATTTTCTTCGCTTTCTCCAAAAACAATTCCAAACTGGTTAATCGAATGGAATTTAATTTGTTTCTGTTGGGCAGATGATGAAAAAGAAATTAGAAACGTAATCAAAAGAATATAAATCAATTTTGGTTTCATAATTTATTTTTTTGAAATACTGATTTTACTAAGAAGGTGAATATTTTTTAAATCAGCATAATCGTATTGATACAAACCGTCTTTTGCAACTACCAATGCTTTATTATTATAAGCGATCACATCATAAGTTTCCAGGTTTGAAAATTGTTTTATCAATTGAAGATTAGAAACCTCAGATGAATTATAAATTTTTAAACCATCTTTTCCATCGCAGATAAATAAAAGGTTTCCGTCTTTTGATAAACCATGTGGATTGGTAAAAGAATATGTTTTTATGAGTTGCGGATTGGTGAGATTATCCAATTTTAAAATTTCCAATTGATTGGTAAACCCCTGGCAGGCAGTACCTGAGCGAAGTGTTACATATGCATAATTATCATCTGCAATAACAGGATCACAACTTTGTACATGAGAAAATTGTCCGGCATTTATAGGCTTGTCGGGATTATTAATATCAAAAACGAACATTCCATTTTGTGAGCCAATAAATAATTTATCCTTAAAAGGAAAGATGGTTTCTATATTCCAATTGCCCACATTGATTTTATTATTATAAACAGGATTATCAGCAACTGAAATATCAAATACATTTAAATCAGAATTAGAAACTGTGTATATTCTGTTATTTACTATCGCAAATCTCGCCATAGAACCACCTTTGCCAACAGGCGAGCCAGAATTAGATGTTGTTCCAGGGCTACTTGCATTTGAAAAAAATATCGGTGAATTATATATTATTCCGGTTTTATCGCCGCAATTTTCTGTAATTGTGGTATCCCTCTTTATCCAATCAACAATAATTTTATTAGTATTATTATAAAATCCATTCCCATAAGTGCGGAATGGAAATACTCCTTCATTGTATTTTTTCACAATAGCATTGAGCGGATTGGCAATATCTATTGTAACCAAATCACTGTATAAATCTGCATACAGCATATTTCCCTTTACAGCCAAATCCATATTTCCAGGGATATTTATAAACGCGATATTTTTTGGCGAAGCTGCGTTGCTATTATCTATTACGTGAATTCCTTTATCAATTTCATTGAGGAAAATATAATTCCCGATAATAACTAATTTACCAGGATTTTCTACTTCTTTTGGAACACCGCTTTTAATGTTTGCTTTTACTTCAGCCGTGGTTTTATATACTGGCAGATAATAAGTAAACGTTTTAACGGAACTGCAATTATCTTTCACACAACCGCTAAAAGAAAAAGTGAAAAGTAATAAAATAATGATGGTACTAAAAATATTTATACTTTTTTTCATGATGAATTATTTTAGGGCTTGACAATTGAATCTTATCAATCGTTGCAATTAATTAAAATTATTTTTTATTGAATAAAATTTCTGTGGAAATACCAATGAAAGTAAAATGTTTTTTATTGTACATTCCTTCATTGGCCAGCCTTGATGCATTATAATAAAAATAAGGTCCGATGTTTACAGGATTTTTTTGTTTAGAAAATAATGTGGCAGAAAAGCCGGTACTGAAGCCCAATTGGATTTTATTGATAAGCGAATTATCATTATAATAAACCCCTGGGTTACTTTTAAATTGCAATGCGTTGCTGCTTATTAACTGAGAAATATTAATTCCTGCCAGCCAATAAACCGGCAAAGATTTATTATTGGTTACCTGAAATTTAAATGACACAGGAAGTTCCAGATAATTAAAATTGTTCCGGTAACTATTTGTGTAAGTTGTCGAATTGTATGCTATCACTACGCTATCAATTTTACTTCCGGTTTTGTTTATGGTAGAAAAATATTTGTAATTAATTCCTATAGAAATTTTGCTTTTTTCAGAAATGCTTTTTTCAAGAAAAGCGCCACCAATAAAACCTGCAGAATTTATTGTTTTAGCAGGCAGAGGTAACGGCGAAGATGAACTACCGCCGGTTACGCTACCAGGCGCCGAACTGTAATTGAGATTGTTGTTATTTATGTCCAAAAACCCATTCGCCAAAAAAGACTTTCCGCCAGAAAAAGTAATACCCAATATCCATTTTCTCTTTTGTTTTTTATTTAGGGATATATTGGAACTTTTCTCTGAAAAAAGGGTATCCTTTTCCTCATTTATTTTTTTCAAGCCGGCAATATCTTTTACGCTATCCGGATTAACTTTTTCAAGAGTTACATTTTCAATTTGTGCATTTGATTTTGCATCCTGCTTTGCTAAATCTACTTTTTTGTCCAACAAATTATCTTGTTTCAGATTTAGTAAGTCTTCCACATCAGGGTTTTTATTTATTTTATTATCAGAAGAAAACCTTTCCTTTATTTCAGCTTTCAAAAGCATTTCATTGGAAATTATTGAAGCTCTTTTATTTATCAGAACAACTTGTTTTTTATTTTTTGAGTCTTTTCCATTTAAAGAAAAAATAACTTTTGGAATATTATTTTCATTTGAACCAGCATCTTTTTTATTTGAAAAAGTTTTTTGTATAGAAGAAGAATCTTTCTTTTTTGCGATTACTATTTCCCTATTATTTTTTAAAGCATGGCTAATCTGTTTATTCTGTTCTGTATTAGTATTTTTTCCTGAATTAAATAACCAATAACCACCGGTTAAAAGAAATAATGCTAAGAAAAATAAAACAAAAGCAATCCTTCTTTGCCGGCTTTTTTGAGTAATGCGTTTTTCAATATTGCGCCATGCGGCTTCAGATGGAGGAATTTTCAATTCATCCATCTTTTGCTGAACCCGTTTTTCAAAATTATTTCGTTCCATATTTGCCTTCTTGTGCTTTTAATGAAAACTTTTCAATCCATTCAATCAGTAAAGCCCGCGCCCTTGCATATTGCGATCGGGATGTTCCGTCGCTTATGCCCAGCATGGATCCAATTTCTACATGTGAATAACCTTCCACCGCATGAAGATTGAAAATCGTTTGGGACCCGGTGGGCAATTGCCTGATTAATTCCCCCAATTCTTTCGCGTGCAATTTTATTTCAGGATTATCTGTAGAAACGACATGCAAAGGCATTTCATCAAACGATAGATCATATTGGTACCTACGGTTACTTTTTAAATAATTTAATGCTGTATTTACCATTATTTTTCTGATCCACGCACCCAATTCACCTTCTGCTTTATACTGTTTCAAATATTTATAAACTTTTACAAAACCATCCTGCAAAACATCTTCAGCGTCTTCCATACTTTTAGTATATCGGAAACACACGCCCAGCATGGACGGCGCGAAATGTGCATATAACATTCGCTGAGCCTCCGGCTTTAATTTTAAGCAATCCGTCACTAATTGATGGTAATCCATTTGATGCATGCAGATAGTTGACAACCGTTTCTTGAAGATCGTTGCATTTAAGATAATTCTTTTTATTCCATTAACCTAAAACGCAATTAATGACTAATAATTTAGAAAATGAATCTTAAAAAAAAAGAAATAAACATATACATCGCGAGAGTTAACTTAGTCGGTTCTTTCAAGCTGTATTCACAAAACGTAATAATAAAATAATGTAATAAAGTTGGATGTAATGATGAAGTCTTGCTTCTACTAAGGTATGGTGCACTGGAAGAAGTAAATTAGCAGATTTTTTAAACTAAAGGATTCACTGTTTTGCCTCTTGTGCAGCTTAACAGCTTAATCCGGTTTAAACCAAAAATTACTTTTTGAAGGAAACAGCAAATGTGCAAATCATTTCTTTTAACTTTAGAAGAAATATTAAAAAAAATACTCCGTTTAGGAATAGGATTTTTCCTGTTTTATGGATTGATCAAAACAAAAATAAATTACCTTTTAAAATATTAACTGGGAAAAGTAAATTGAATTTGCCAATAGATTCGTTTCTAATGATTAAAATTCTGCTTTAACCTCAGTAGCACTTCAATTGGTGCACTAATGTTCCGCTAAAAACAACTAAAAAGATTGCCACAAAACTTCGGCAAAAATCCCCGAAGTTTTTCGCAATGACGTAGAGTTCGCACGCACAATACTGAAAGCACAATACTTAAAGCACAAAACTTAAAGCACAATACTCAAGGATTAAACCTATTATATTATTAACCTCTTGATCAATTTAGGATTGGTCAATGATTTTTCAAACTAAATCATTCAGTTTTATATCCCTTGCACAGTATCGCAAAAAAGCCCGGCAGCTTAAAAACTACCGGGCTCGTTGTATGTTTAAATTTCAGATAATCTACTTTACTAACCTGGCTTTCGGAGCCACTTTTTTCACTTCGTGTGATGACCTCAGACGCGCTGTGCCTAGTGGTTTGTCTTTTGCAAACTCCATCAATATCGGCGCAGCTACAAAAATGGAAGAATAAGTACCCGTAATAACACCAATCAACATTGCAAATGAGAATCCGCGTGTTACTTCCCCACCAAAAATAAAGAGAGCAAGCAGGGTTAAAAACACAGTAGCCGATGTCATAATAGTGCGGCTCAAAGTATCATTGATAGCGCGATTAATAATAGATGCCTTTGAAGCTCCCGGCATTTTATGACTGTCTTCACGGATTCTATCAAATACAATTACCGTATCGTTCATTGAAAATCCGACGACAGTAAGTATTGCCGCGATAAAATGCTGATCAATTTCCAGCGGAAAGGGAACTATATTTTTAAAGAAAGAGAATACCGCCAATGCTACGAAAACATCGTGAAGCAATGACACAATAGTTCCGAGCGAATACCTCCAATCGCGAAAGCGAAGAAAGATGTAAACGATAATGGCAAATATGGCAAAAATAACCGCTTTTATCGCTCCGGCCTCAAGGTCTTTGGAAATAATAGGTTGCACTAACTGCGAACTCTGAATATTATTTTTTACAAAATCAGAATAACTTAAACTTGCCGGCAGTTGTGATTTTAAACCATGAAATAATTGTGTTTGCACGGCGCTATCGGCATTTTCTACTCCTTTCATATAGGAAGTAGTAATATTGAGGTGCTTATTATCCCCTACGGTTTTTATTACAGGATAATCACCGTCAAAAGCCAAATGAAGCGGGTTACGAATGTCATCAACTTTTACAAGATGATCAAATTGAATTGTATAACTTCTTCCTCCTTTAAACTCCACCCCTTTTTCAAAACCATTAAAAAAAGATCCTACTCCAAATATTAAAACAACTACAGAAATAGTATAAGCTACTTTCCGGTATTCAATAAATTTGTACGAAGCGTGTTTGAATATTTTCTTTGAAAATTTCGTAAAATAAGTAAAGTGCCTTTCTTTGGTCATCCAAATATCTGTAATCAGCCTTGATATTAAAATACCACAAAAAAGTGAAAGAGAAATACCCAACATCTGCGTGGTAGCAAAGCCAAGTACAGGGCCTAAACCAAAGTAAAATAAAATAGCGGCTGTTAAGAAAACAGTAACGTGGGCATCAATTACAGGAGCATACGATCTTCTGTAACCATCATGCACGGCCTGGTGATGCGTTTTGCCGCGTGCTATTTCTTCTTTTATTCTTTCAAAAATAATTACGTTGGTATCTACTGCCATTCCTATCGTGAGCACAAGCCCCGCAATACCCGCGGCAGTTAGTGTGGCACCTAAGGCACTCAATATCCCGACGGTAAAAAGAAGGTTCAATATCAAAGCGATATTCGCTATCCAGCCGGCGTTATTATAATATACCAGCATTAAAATAAAAATCACAATAAACGAAATTCCAAATGCCATTGCTCCCCCGTTTACTGCATCCTGTCCTAAGGTAGGTCCTACTATTTGTTCCTGAACAATTTTGGCGGGCGCATCTATTTTACCAATTTTTAATATGCTGGCCAGATCCTGCGCCTCCTCTACTGTAAAGTTGCCACTGATCTCGGAATTACCACCTTCAATAGGTCCGTTTACATTTGGCGCGCTATATACAATATCATCAAGCACGATCGCAATAGGTTTACCTACATTATCTGTAGTAAGCTTAGCCCAGGTTCTGCTACCTGTTGGCGTCATATTCATCTTAATTGCAGGGCGACCGCGTTCATCAAAATCCTGTTTGGAATCTTCCACGCCTTCCCCTTCCAGTTTCGCCTTATCGGTACCAGGAACAGTTTTTATAGCATACAGCTCAAAATATCTTTGACCGGTTTTTTCATTCTTTTGCTGAAGACCATACAAAAATTTGATGTTTGCAGGAAAATTATTTTTCACTACATCCATATTAAGGTAAGCGTTGGCAAGAGCAGTATCTTTTGCAGCTACGTTAGCTATAGCAGAATAATATTGTGGTTTGCCGGATTGATCTTGTTGTGGCCCGATAAAATGGATAACGCTTGCAAGCGGATGTTCATTGGCCAGCAATTTTGCTGAATCAAGTGCAGTTTTAGTAGAATCGGTTAAATGTTTTAATGTATCTAGACTCACTCCGCTCAAATATCCTGCAAGCGCTTTATCGGCATCATCAATATTTTTTCCTATTTCTCCTATATTATAAACTTCCCAAAATTGTAAATGGGCCGAAGCCTGCAATAAATTTCTTACTCTCGTTGCATCCTGCACACCCGCAAGCTCCACATTGATAATTCCTTTATTAACATCGAGATTAATACTTGGAGACGCTACACCAAATTGATCTATCCTTTTCAGTAGTACCTTATAAGTTTGGTTAATAGCCACCTTTGAAGTTGCTTCCAGGTTATCCAGTACCTGCTTGTCATTATCAGTTATTTTTATTGATTTACCCGCGCCGGCAAATACAGACGCAAGGCTCACTCCCGGATTTTGTTGCTTAAAAATCTGTGCAAATAAAGAAATATAATCAAGATCACTTTTTACTTTCTCTGCATTAGCAGTCTGAATCGCTTTCAAAAATTGTGGATCTTTCGGATTATTACTTAACGATTTTAATAATTCGTCGAGGCTCACATTCAAAGTAACACTCATACCGCCTTGAAGATCAAGTCCCAGGCTCAGTTCGTTTTCTTTTGATTTTTGATAAGTTGTTCCAAATAAGGGATATATCTTTTCATCCCTGGTGCTATCGAGGTAATGATGATATTTTTCCTCAACCAATAAATCCTTTTCTTCACCCTTAACACCCGGATGAGTCATCATCACAATCTTTTCAGCCTTTTGTTTCATTTTCTTTTCATGGCTGTTGACTACCCAGGTAAAAGAAAGTTGGTAAACAGAGATCAGAATTAGTACAATGGTAAAAAACCACACCAAACCTTTCAATTTCATATCTTAATTTTTAGAAGTTGGCAAAGATAGGGTTTTGGAGCGAAAAATTTTACAGGTTTTTATAGAAATTGATGTGGGTTTAAAAAAATATTTCTTAGATAAACCGGCATTAGTACAAGATTTGATAAGTATATATTTGATTTTATCAATATTAATATTTTTACTCTTTTTATTTGACAATAAAAGATTTACAAATAAATGCGCGGTCAGGATGATACATTAATTACCTGTCCAATTCAATCGACACCACCTTTTTCACCTATAAACCAATTTTCTTTATTCTTAAATAAAACATTGAAAGTAGTAAGTGATCCATAAATACGGGTTATGTACTGCTGTAAATTCACCTTTTCTTCATCAGATAGTATTTTGTGTGCGTTAATTTGTTGCTCCATCACCCTTACCCTATCGCGCAGCATTACTATTTTGTGAAAGAAAATATCTATAGGAAGTTCTTTTGGCTTTTGGCTTTTATCAAATGGCTGCAAAAGCATTATACCACCTTTCCAGCGCTCGCCAAGCGGAACTATTTCTGATACATCGCTCCACAGCCTTAAAATTTTCAACAACGACGTTTCTACATCGCTAATTGTTTCTAATTCTAAACTTACATTTTCAGGAATAATTTCTTCAAGTTTAGCATCTGTTTTATCAATCTCTCTGGTTCCTGATTCCATAAATGTTATAAGATAAGTGGCCAAACGTACGCCCACTATTACTCCTGGCCCGTACAAAGTATGCTGAAGCCTCGTGCCGATTCCCAATGTTAATTGTTCCATGATTACCTTTTTTGTGTTTGCAAATAGAAATATTTTTATCCGTAACTTGACCTGAATTTAAAATAATTATATGGTACGCCGACATTTTTTGCAAAATTCGATGCTCGCATTTGGGGCATTAACTTTGGGCAAACAAAAAATACTAAAGGCAATGTCCGCTGATCCCTGGAAAATAACCATGCTTACAGACAGCATCGGCATGTTCACAGAAAGAGGTGGCACTATCGTATTTCATTTTTCAAAGGATGGCATTACCGTTGTGGATGCACAGTTTCCGGATACTGCACAACACCTTATTGATGAATTGAAAAAAAGAGATGATCAACCGTTTCGCTTATTGATCAATACACATCACCATGGCGATCACACTGCAGGAAACATTGCATTTAAAGACTTGGTAAAACGGGTACTCGCGCACGAAAATTCTTTGGCGAATCAGAAAAGAGTTGCTATCACGAATAAAACAGAAGACAAGCAATTATATCCGAATCAAACTTTTGGAACAGTGAGGGAAGAAAATGCAGGGAAGGAAAAAATTGGCTTATACTATCATGGAGCCGGACACACAAATGGCGATGGCATTATTCATTTTCAACACGCAAATATTGTACACATGGGCGACCTTGTTTTTAATCGCCGCCATCCTTTTGTAGATCGCAGCGCAGGAGCTAATATGCAAAGCTGGATGAATGTTTTAGACACGGCCATGAAAAAATTTGACAATAAAACAATTTTCGTTTGCGGACACTCAGGAAATAATTATGATGTAAAAGGGCAGAAAGATATGCTGCTCGCTTTTCATGATTATTTAGGAAACGTTTTAAAATATGTAGGCAACGAAATGAAAGCCGGAAAAACAAAGGAAGAAATTTTAAAAGCCACAGAAATTCCCGGCTCGCCGGAATGGAAAGGTGATGGAATAGAAAGGCCTTTGACGGCGGCCTTTGAAGAATTGAGTGGAATATAGTTTTTGATAAAATGAAACTGTATTTGCACAAGTTTTAAATGAGTAAAACTCTTTCGTTTTATTTTTAATTCCTCGTAATGCCATAATGCCTATCCCAAAATAAGAACCGAAAAACATTGCAAAAGAAAGAATCTGCTCCACCAGACAAACTTGCTTCAATTCAGGATAAACTCATTGGTGAGTATAATGAGGAAAATTAACGGCCTTATCGGAAATGTTGATCTCGAAAAGACAATATTTAAAGTAAGCGACTGGCAACGTAATATGCTTAGATCAGGGAAGAAGATATTAAAAATGGAAATTTAATCACCGATGAAGAATAAATGAAGAAAATGATAAATGGATAAACGAATAATTTGAACGAAGCCAATTAAAGAATATATTCGAGAAAGCTATCATCCTGCAAGCTGTCTTTAGAACGATCCATTCATTAGTTATCATTAATCTACTCAACCTTTCAAAGGTTCACCCACCGCAATGCCG
>JBDTEK010000010.1:0-12837 GCA_039922575.1 Ginsengibacter sp. | reverse complement strand
AAACATTATCACTTTTAATACTAATTTTTTTAGTGTTGATAAGTAATAATATCTATATTTGCGCAACCAATAACTTTACAGTTCATTTATTAAAACAAAAATTATGGCCGCAAATACAGACAAAAATGCTGAAAAATTAAAAGCATTAAAACTTACTATTGACAAAATAGATAAAGATTTTGGAAAAGGAAGTGTGATGATGATGAATGAGCGCTCTCAGGAGCCGCATGAAGTGATTTCTTCAGGTTCAATAGGCCTTGATGTAGCTCTTGGAATAGGAGGCTTACCAAAAGGAAGAGTGGTTGAAATATACGGCCCGGAATCTTCGGGTAAAACAACCCTGGCTATTCATGTAATTGCAGAAGCACAAAAAAAAGGTGGCATGTGCGCCATTATAGATGCAGAACATGCTTTCGATAGCGCTTATGCAAGAAAGTTAGGTGTAGATGTGGATAATCTTTTGATAAGCCAACCAGACTATGGCGAGCAAGGTTTGGAAATTGCAGACAGATTAATTCTTTCAGGCGCATTAGATGTAGTGGTGATAGATTCTGTTGCCGCGCTGGTTCCTAAAAGCGAATTGGAAGGCGAAATGGGCGATAGTAAAATGGGATTACAGGCAAGATTAATGAGCCAGGCAATGAGAAAATTAACCGCTACCATCAGTAAAACAAATTGCTGCTGCATATTTATCAATCAGCTTCGCGATAAAATAGGAGTAATGTTTGGTAGCCCCGAAACAACCACAGGAGGTAATGCGCTAAAATTTTATTCTTCTGTGCGTTTAGATATTCGCAGAATGGCACAAATCAAAGATGGCGATCAGTCAATAGGAAACCGTGTGAAAGTAAAAGTGGTAAAAAATAAAATGGCCCCTCCTTTCCGGATTGCAGAATTCGATATTATTTTTGGCGGAGGCATTTCTAAAGTTGGTGAAATAATAGATATGGGAGTGGACATGGGAATCGTACAAAAAAGTGGTAGCTGGTTTAGCTATGACACTACCAAACTAGGCCAGGGAAGAGAAGCCGTAAAACAATTATTAATTGATAATCCTGAATTAGCAAACGAATTAGAAGGAAAAATAAGAGCGAAGATTGCTGAAGGAGTAGTTGTTTAAAGTTTATTTTTTTTAAAATAAAAAGAGTGCTTGTTCATTGAACAGGCACTTTTTTTAATTGTGTTTAAAAAAATCAAAATCTAATTTATTTATTCGTTTACAGTAAATATTAATTAGCCGTTCGGGCTGTGGGCTATGAACAATCAAAGCGGCTAATGGTTTTTTTGTGGTGCTATAGAAATTCTTTTCCCATGTTCCATTGGAACATTTCGTGGGTAGAACTGCAAACAGATATTGTAAGTTCGTTCCGTAGGAACGTTTTGGGGAACATAAAATATTATAAAAGAGCATTTTACTACTATTAATATTAAGTTCCCAACCAAGAAGTTATTCTTTCGAATGGCTTTTTTTAGGCTTTATAACCCATACCGGTGACTTATTTCCAGCATTTTTTCAATCGGCCTTTTGGAAGCTACCCGTAATTGCTCATTCATAATTATTTGCGGCTCTTCATATTCCATACATAAATACAATTTTTCCAGTGTATTCAACTTCATATACGGGCAATCGTTGCAGGCACACATATTATTAGGAGGAGCAGGAATAAATGTCTTAAAAGGAGATTGAATTTGCATCTGATGAATAATACCCGATTCAGTGGCAACTATAAATTCCGTTGCAGGATTATTTAAAGTATATTTCAATAAAGAACTGGTGCTTCCCACAAAATCTGCTAAATCAAGTACCGGTTCTTCGCATTCAGGATGGGCAATCACTTTTGCATTAGGATGTCGAATCTTTAATTTAGTTATTTTTTCCCTGCTAAATATTTCGTGAACAATGCAGGCCCCATTCCAAAGTACCATCGGCCTTCCGGTCTTTTTTATCAGGTAAGCGCCTAAATTTTTGTCTGGTGCAAAAATTATTTTCTGCTCTTTTGGATAACTTTCAATGATAGCCTGTGCATTGGAAGAAGTGCAAATAACATCACTTAACGCTTTCATACCTGCCGAACAATTGATGTAGGTGATCACCACATGATCTGGATATTGATCTTTAAATTTTTTAAATTTATCGGCAGGTGCAGAGTCTGCAAGCGAGCATCCGGCTTTTAAATCGGGTAATAAAACCTTTTTATTTGGGTTTAAAATTTTAGCGGTTTCTGCCATAAAATGCACGCCGGCAAATACGATAATATCTGCATCGGTGGACTGTGCTTTTTGTGCAAGCCCAAGGCTGTCTCCAATGAAATCAGCAACATCCTGTATATCCGGTTCCTGGTAATAGTGTGCAAGTATGATGGCATTTTTTTCCTTTTTTAAACGTTCAATTTCTGAGAAGAGGTCTAAGTTAACATCAATATCCATATCAAGGAAACCTTTTTTTTGTAAATTCAACCGGGCCGTCTCAATGTTAATATCTGCCATAGTATTTAGTATTAATACATTATTTATTTAAAGTCCTATTATTATTAGGAGTGTTAATTTGTGGATAGATCACATTTTTATTTTGATACAAATTTAAAACTTCCTTCTTATCCACACTAATGCACATTTGTTTCACACAAAAGATTTAACATGCAGCCTCATTTACAAACCGGTAACTAACATTGGTTAATAAAAAACCATCTTAATAAAAAAACGAAACATTTATTTTTAAAATTTGTGAATCAGACAATAATAACTTGTTGTTTAATTTATCAAAAATTAAGAATTGGCCAAAAGGCTTGAAGTTATTAGAACTTTTAAAGATTTTCATTTTGGAAAAAGGATGCTTATCCACACAAAAAGTAACTTTCCAACACAAGAATGTGGATAGCATTTATTTAGATTTTTACAATGATTATTTTAGTTTTTCATAACTAAAGAGGACTATTTTAGAAATCATACATTCTAATATTGCGATGAAAATAAGAAATCTGCAATGGGCAGTCTAAAATTGGTAATGTGTAATCTATATTTGAAAATCCTAATACAGTGTAATATCGGGTGTTTATCTGCTTTGTTCCTATTTTATTTTAACCTATTTTTGCCGCCTTATTTAAAAAAAATCTAAGCGATAAATAATTATGTCAATAATCCAGACTATCCGTGAAAAAGGCGCAGTAATAGTAATTGCTGCAATTGCGATAAGCCTTATTGGTTTTATATTAATGGATTCCATGAGTGGTACCGGAAAATTATTCGGTGGAGGAAATGAAAGTACTATTGGAGTAGTAAATGGCGAAAA
This sequence comes from Ginsengibacter sp., assembly GCA_039922575.1. Taxonomy (GTDB): domain Bacteria; phylum Bacteroidota; class Bacteroidia; order Chitinophagales; family Chitinophagaceae; genus Ginsengibacter. Next base: position 9,548 of record JBDTEK010000010.1, on the reverse strand, counting down.
TATTGAACTTCATGTGTTCAACGATAAGGTAAAACAAATGGAAGATCAATATCCGAACAGTGGCAGCTCTCAGCGCAACCAAATGATGCAATCAGTATGGGACCAGATGGTAGCTGAAAGAATTGTTGATGAACAATTTAAGAATTTGGGTTTGGTTTTTACCCCAAAAGAAATGAGTTCAATTATGTTTAGCGACGAGGCGCCTCAGCAATTGAAACAGGCCTTTACCAATCATGAAACCGGACAATACGATATCGAGCAGGTAAAACAATGGTGGGTGCAGACAAAAAAGAATAAAAATGCGGAGCAAAGAAATGCGATCATTTCCCAGGTAATAGACCCGATGAGATTAAATAGTTTATATACAAAATACACTTCCATGATTGCCGGTAGTATTTATCAGCCTAAATGGATTCAGAAAGAACAGGAAGATGAAAAAAATAACTTTGCTACTATATCTTATGTAGCCATTCCATATAGCATTATAAGTGACAGCGCCATCAAAGTAACCGACGATGATATTAAAAGTTATGTGGACAAACATAAATTAAAATACCAGCAGGAACCCGGAAGGCTGATTTCTTATGTAACATTCAGTGCTGCTGCAAATGCACAGGATAGCGCGCGCATTAAAGAAACGCTGATGGTTTTGAGACCGCAGTTTGCAGCCGACTCTAATGCTAAATTTTTCTTAGGAAAAAATTCCTCTGCTATACCATTTTTTGATGCTTACACGCCAAAAGATAAAATGCAAATACCTTTTAAAGATTCAATAATTTCTTTAGCAGATGGAAGAGTTTTTGGGCCTTACGAAGACACAAAAAATTATGTGCTGGCAAAAAAAATATCTACAAAAATTTTACCCGATAGTATTAAATGCAGGCATATATTAATAGGTACAGTAGATCCGCAAACTCAGCAGCCCACTATGGACGACAGCACGGCGCATAAATTAGCCGACAGCCTGGAAGTAGCTATAAAAGGAGGTGCCAGCTTTGATGCTTTGGAAGAAAAATATTCCACAGACCTGGCCGCTAAGAAAGAAGGTGGGGTAATGACTTTTGATCTTTTAACTATAGAAGGCGAAGGTTTTGCAAAAGAATTTGGCGATTTTTTATTGAATGACAAAGGAGAAACTAAAAAAGTGGTAAAGACACAATTTGGTTACCACTACATTGAGATTTTGGAGAAGAAAAACCCGCAGCCCGCTTATAAAATAGCATACATGGCAAAAGAAATTGCACCAAGCGATGAAACTATAAACGCGGCTAATACCGCAGCTATTAAGCTTTCAGGTGCTGCTAAAGATGTAAAATCTTTCAATGAATACATTTCTAAGCATGGCTTAAATAAGGTAGATGTGCCTAATGTAATAAAAGAAAATGATTTTCAGATAGGTGGATTACAAGATGCAAGGCCTATTGTAAAATGGGCATTTGACGCAAAAGAAGGGGCTGTTTCCGAACCATTTACGGTGAAAGATGATTTTATTGTTGCGATAGTTGATCGCCATATAAAAGCGGGAGTACCGGATGTGGTAACTGCCCGGCCAATGGTAGAATCGGTAATAAGAAATATAAAAAAAGCGGATGAGATTAAGAAAAAATTAAATAATCCGGCCACATTGGAAGCCGCAGCAAAGGCGTATAATGTACAGGTATTAAACACGGGTGCTGACTCTACTCTTACTTTTCAGACACAAATAATAAATGGTGTAGGCAACGAGCCAAGAGTAGCAGGCGCTGCCTTTAATAAAGCCTACCAAACAACATTATCGCCTGCAATTGAAGGTAATACAGGTGTATTTGTAATTAAGGTAAACAGTGTTTCTGCAAAAGCGCCACTTCCTGCAGAGATAATAGCGCAACAGAGAACGACTGAAATGAGCAGTCAGATTCAATCTGCATTAGGACAATCTTTTAATGAACTTAAAAAGATTGCGAAGATTAAAGATTACAGAAGTAAATTCTTTTAGTAATATTTATAATAGCTATAATTTGATTAAAAAAGCCATCGAAAGATGGCTTTTTTTAATCGGTTTGACCTTTCAATCCCGTAAGGATGACCGCTTTTGTAATTATCGTTTTTAATCGGTAGCAGCTTCACAATCACATTAAATTCTTATCGGTAACTTTGAAAAAATATATAAAAATAATGGAAGATATCATCATAAATAAAGTAGCCCAAAGTGCCATTATAACCCTGAATCTCGAAGATTTTTATCCTCAGGGAGAAATAGTTGTATTTGATTTGAAAAGTTATTTGTTCATGGAGCTTATTTTAAAAGAAAAGGAATTTCGTGAGCAAATGAAAAATTTAGATTGGAGTATATACCAGGATAAAAATGTGGCAATCATGTGCAGCGCAGATGCAATTATTCCTTTATGGGCATATATGCTCGCAACTACTTATTTACAACCTTTTGCAAAAGAAATTGCTTTTGGAGGTGAAAATAACCTGTTCGATATCATTTTTTTAAAAAACCTTTGGAGAATAGATCCAAAAGAATTTGAAGGAAAAAGAGTAGTAGTGAAAGGATGCGGAGATAAAAAGATTCCGGAAAGCGCTTATGTAGAAATAACGAGAATGCTAAGGCCGGTTGCAAAGAGTATTATGTATGGAGAACCTTGCAGCACAGTACCAATTTTTAAAGCGCCAAAGATTGCCTGACGGTTCCATCTAAAAATTTTTTGCGCTATGGTTTTATCAGACGGAGCCCGTCGGATAAAATTAAAACCAGCCTCTTCGTCTAAACATCCAGATCATCCATACAGGTATGATGAGCATAAGACCTACTGCTATATAAAACCCATTTGGATTATGCAACCAGGGAATTCGATTAAAATTCATTCCAAAAATACCCCCGATAACAGTAGCAGGTGCTAAAAGGCAGGTAACTACTGCCATTACTTTCATTACTTCATTCATCCTTAAATTTACATTACTTAAATAAAGATCCTGAAGGTTGATCATCATATCCCGGTAATTTTCTGCAAGCTCGTTGGCCTGTACTATATGATCATAAACATCTTTAAAATACTTTTCTGTTTTATCTTCAATAAGATTGCTTTCGGTACGTAAGATACCGTTAATTAACTCACGTACCGGGGAAACGCTTCTTCTTAAAAACATCATTTCTTTGCGTAAGAAATTAATTTTAGCAAGAGTCCTGGTATCAGGCTTGTGAGTAATATCATCTTCCAATCCCTCTATTTTTTCACCTATTTTTTCCATGATTACAAAATAATTATCCACGATCATGTCTATTAAGGAGTAGAACAAATAATCTGCCCCGCTCGTTCTTAATTTACTGCCGGCTATTTTAATTTTTTCTCTCACAGGTTTGAAAACATCGCGTGTTGCGTCTTCCTGAAAACTCAGTACAAAATTGTTGCCCAGGATAATACTTACCTGTTCGCTCTCTACTGAATTTGTTTCTTCATTAAAGTAAAGCATATTTAATAATCCGAAAAGAAGATTATTTAATTCATCCATTTTTGGCCTTTGGCCAATACTTAAAATATCTTCTGCAATAAGAGGATGAATGCCAAAGTGAATGCTAATATTTTCGACATCCGTTTTCTTTAATCCATCAATATTGATCCAGCTTATTTTGGAAGTACTAAAATATTTATAGCAGTCTTTTACATTATTAAGAGATTCTATTGTTACCCCTGCAGCATTATATTCATATACAGAAATCGTTACTTTTTCCGACTCTTTTCTAATAGGAGGAATAGTTGGATTAACGCGCAAAACTCTTTTACTTACCATTCCGTCGAAGGGATTAACCATAGAAAGTAACCGGCTTTTTCTCATGATAAAGATAAATTTGATACAAAAAATGTTACATGAAATTAGGGAAATAAAGCCCTTAGAGATCGCTTTTTATTTCCTCAGCCTCTTTTTGTGAACCTCGCTTTTCTCATTAACTAAGGCAGAAGGAGGAATATCGCTAGTCAAGATGTCGCGAAACATTTTCCAGTTACCCGCTTCCTGTTTCCACAATACAATATATTTTCCTTTGTCAAGTTGGTTATCATCATGATCTAAAAATTTGTAAGCACCTTCTTCTGCAAGGATGCTACTATCTCCCCATATTTTTATTGTTTTTAATTCAAAATTGGTGATTCCTTTACTCATCGCCAAAGTAATGAAATGTTTGATATTATCTCTTCCTTCTATGGCCGGCATATCTGCAATCATTAGTTTAGCATTGGTGGTAAAGCAATTGGCAACTTCCACAGAATCATTAATCCTGAAAGATTTCATAAAGTGCAGGTTGCTCTGTTTAATGGAAGCTTCTCCTTGTTTTATGTCAAAAGCAGATGCGGATCTCTCTATATCGAGTTTATCATTTTCATTGCATGCAAAGAGTATGAGTGAAAATGCGCCAACAAGGAAAATATTTTTTAAGGCAAGTAAATTCATTTATAAGGAAGGTGTTTAGAAAGTGAAAGAATTAAAACGTTTATTTGGCTGAAAATCAATTAAAGGTAAAATCGCACTTTTTAAAAATCACAAAAAACTTTTGGCTTTTTCAAGATCTTGCGGAGTATCAATTGATATGGGGCAATCGTTTGTTAGAACCATTTTGATGTTAATTCCGTTTTCAAGGTAGCGAAGCTGCTCCAATTTTTCTGTAGCTTCCAAAGGGGAAATTGGCCATTTTGTAAAATTCATTAAAGCATTTTTTCTGAATGCGTACATGCCGATGTGTTTATAATAAACGGCATTTAAACTTTTATCGCGATGAAAAGGGATTACGCTTCTTGAAAAAAGCAATGCATTAGAATTATTATCCACCACCACTTTGACATGATTGGGATTGGTGATATCATCTTCATTGACTATTTGGTACATTAAAGATGCCACCTGCACATTTTTATGAAGATCATTATCAAATGCCCGAAGTAAATTTTGTAATGATTCTTTTTTCACAAAAGGTTCGTCGCCCTGGATGTTTACTATTATATCCACCTCAATGTCTATAACCACTTCTGCGATCCGGTCGCTCCCGCTTTCGTGTTTATTTTTACTTATTATAGCGTAGCCGCCATATTGTACTATTTCGTCAAAAATAATTTCACTGTCTGTAACCACAATTACTTCATCAAACAATAAAGTAGCTACCGTATTTTCATACGTATGCCTTATGATTGTTTTATTGCCAAGCAACTGCATTAATTTTGCAGGAAAACGAGTGGCAGCATAACGGGCAGGTATAAGTGCAATTGTTTTCATTTAATAATAAAAAGTTTTTAGTTAAGCTCCTCTTCATGTTCGATCAAAGTATTGTGGAAGGATTCTGGTAAAGTATCGCTCTCAAAGCCGCATGTGCCGCATTGATACACATTCTTGGAAGAAATGGCGTAGTTAGAAAATAGCCAGCTAAGTATAGCCGTCAGCAAATTACCTGTACTTCTTTTAGGAACTAATTCTATATTATTGCTGCCACATTTAGGGCACACGGCGCTTTTGCGGTATTCATCATCAAATTGTTCGAGTAGCAGCAAAACTTCTCTCTCATCCTTTTTTTTAACAACCAGTTTAATTCCACCTAAACCATTTGAAAGAAAAGGCGCCATGGTTACGGTGAATTCATCTTTCAAATAACATTCTACCCCCGCACTTCTGAGTTTTGTCAACAGAATCTGTGCTGAAAAATAATTCTGAAAAGTGCGAACGGTAATGAGATCCATTGAAAATGTTTATAGTGTTTTCTTTTAGTAGAAACAGCGGATTAAAATTACGCAAATTGTTTGGTGCAAAAATAAAAGGCAATTCCGGATAGAATTGCCTTTTAAAAATATTAATAAACAATTTAATTATTCAGCATCAGCGGCATCACCAGCATTAATAATTCTTCATTTTCTACTTTTTCTGTTGGTTTAATAATTCCTGCTTTGGTTGGTGTACTTAGTTCTATCACTACGTCTTCTGTATCTGCAGCGCTTAACATTTCTATTAAAAATTTAGCATTAAAAGCGATCTGAAGGTTTTCGCCATCGTATTGGCAATTCATGCGTTCGTTACCTTCAAAGCTAAAATCAACATCTTGCGCTGCAAGTTGAAGTTCGCTACCGGTAATAGTTAACGCTACCTGGTTGGTACTTTTGTTACTAAAAACACTTACGCGGCGAAGCGCATTTTGAAAGTCAACTTTATTGACGGTTAATTTATAAGGATTGTCTGTTGGAATTACCACTTTATAATCTGGAAATCTTGCATCTATCAGCCGGCAGACCATTTCTGTACCACCATGTTTTACAAAAAGATGATTGCTGTTGTAAGAAATACTTAATTGCTCATCATTGGTGGGAAGAACGTTTCTTAAAAGATTCAACGGTTTTTTTGGAACGATAAAGGAGGCTGCTTCAGCACATTCCACATCCAGCCTGGAATATCTTACCAGCCGGTGTGCATCCGTAGCCACACTTGTAATTCCTTTATCGGAAAGATCGAAGAAAACACCTGTCATGGCTGGCCGTAAGTCATCGTTGCTTACTGCGAATAAACATTTATTGATAGCTGTAACCATTGCGGATGAAGGCATTGAGAAAGAATTAGCTTCATCAGCTATAGGTTCTTTTGGAAAATTTTCAGGGTTTTCGCCCATCACTTTATACTTTCCATTATCGCTGGTAATTTCTACCGCAAAGTTTTTATCAATGTTGAAAGTAAGTGGTTGCTCAGGAATATTTTTGAGAGATTCCAATAATATTTTTGAAGGAATGCATATTTTTCCACTGTCTTTGGCTTCTATATCCATGCGGATTTTCATTACCGTTTCCAGGTCAGTTGCCACAATAGTCAGTTGATTTTTTTCAATTTCAAAAAGAAAATCTTCCAGGATGGGTAAGACGGTGTTGGCATTGATAACGCCGCTTATTTGCTGCAGGTGTTTTAATAATTGCGTTGAGGAAACGATAAACTTCATAAAAAATGTTTGTTGCCAAAGATAAAAGAATTAAGGAAAGAAAATAAAAAAAGCATGGGCAACACAGAAAATGAAGATATCCGTTATTTTGAAAAAACGCTTTTATTCAAATCAACTCGTTTTCGTTTAAAAAATTTAATCTCAATCATCACTTTCCTTCTCTTTCTGTTTTCCTGTAACGAATAAAAGAAGCGAGCGCAAAGGCTATCATTACAACCAGCATGAACCACCTAAAAGTCAAATTGGTAGGATTACTCTTTTTATATTCCATAACCAGGTTGATTCCGGTAAGTAAAACGAAGATGCAACCCAGGATGACGCTTCTTTTTGTCGCCTTTCTCATGATGCTAAATTAAGATAAAAAAAAAGAGAATGATTTGTTTAAAAATCATAATCCTAATTTCGCAGGATATTTATTTTCTAAACCTACTAAACCCTTTAAAACCAACTAAATTTAAAAAAAATTTCAATAATAACTTTATGGATATCAAAAATCAAAAAATAGCGCTTCTTGTGGACGGTGATAATGCGCAGGCAAAAGTGATGGATCTCATTTTGGAAGAAGCATCTAAATATGGAAAGGTTACTATACGTAGAGTGTATGGCGACTGGACTACGCAACATATGAATCACTGGAAAGGATTATTGAATGAAATGGCATTTAATCCGATTCAAAAATTCTCTTATACCACCGGAAAAAATTCTACAGACAGCGCGCTAATAATAGACGCAATGGATATTTTGCACGATGAAGTAGTAGATGGATTCTGTATTGTATCGAGCGATAGCGATTATACCGGATTAGCGAAAAGAATAAGGGAAGCAGGAATTTTTGTGATGGGTATCGGCGAGCAAAAAACGCCTAATGCATTTGTAAAATCGTGCGAAATCTTTACATATGTAGAAAACCTGGAGCCCAAAACAGAGGTGCCTCCAATGAAAGAAGCGGCCAAAAAGCAAAAGGAAAAATCATCATTGAGTTTGAAGCTGATAAATAAAGCGTACGACATGAGTATCAATGAAAGTAATGAAGCATACATTTCTACTTTAGGAATCAATTTGAGGAAACTGGATCCCAGCTTTGATGTGCGTACTTATGGGTGTAAAACGCTGACACAATTTTTTTCGAAACTTCCGGGGTTTGCGGTGGTAGATAATTTGGTAAATGGATTGAATAATCCTTTGATAAAAAGGAAATAGTTTGACGCCGAAGCTCAATGCTGAAGCTGAAAGCCGAATGCTCAAAACTATTTGTCGTCTTTCCAATTCCACAAATACCTGCAGGCATACGTGCGATAAGGGCTCCACTTTAAAGTAATCGTTTCTATCTTTTTCTTTAATAGTTTATTATCAGTTTCTTTTAGATTGTATAATTTAATCAGGCTTTGTTTCAGCCCCAGGTCATCAAACGCAAATACATCTTCTCTCCCAAGAGTAAACATTAAAATCATCTCTACCGTCCATCTGCCCACACCTTTTATTTGGGTAAGCAAATCAATAACTTCCTCATTAGTCATAGAATGCAGGCGCGAATCAGTAATTTTATTTTTGATAAAAAACCTGCACACATTATGCACATACCCTGCTTTGGCATTCGAAAAACCAATACTTCGAAAAACTTCTACCGGAGTTTCTAATATTTGTTTTGCCGAAGGCTCCTTGCCATTATAAAGTACTAAAAACCGGTTGTATAAAACCCTGGCAACGTGTGTGCTTAATTGCTGGCTTAAGATGGAAGAGCATAATCGCAGGTAAACCTTATTTCTCTTTTCCAAAAGAAAAGCCGGCTGTGATTCAATTAATTTTTTGAGTTTTTTATCTTTTGAAAGATGGGTGATGTAATTCATTTTTAAAAAGAGATGCTTTATAAATAATGATGAAAATTACTTGATTTTATACAGCATTATTAATATCAAAATGAAGCAAAATTTAAAAAACATCATGAACAGATTTCAGTTGCAATAATCGAATAATCCTAATAAAAGTCACTTCCTGGTCCAGCTTATTTCCCCATCTTTTTCATCTTTCATTTCTATTCCCAAATCAGCTAATTGTTTTCTAATCTTGTCTGATGTGAAGAAGTCTTTTTTTGATTTAGCTTCTTTTCTGATTTCAACTAAGAGATCCATAACACCGATGAACTGTTCTCCGGTTTCTGCATCATCTTTCAAACCTAAAATTTCTTCAAGATAAATTTTAAAGTTCTCTTTCATACGGCGAAGCGTAGCCGAAGAAATTGATTCCGGCAAAATCAATCCGTCTTTAATTGAATTGATTACAGGAACAATTTCAAATAGGTTGGCGAGTACTTTAGCCGTGTTGAAGTCATCGTTAATAAATTCCTCAAGTTCGTCAATCCATTTGTTTATTTGGGTGTCAAGCTCCTGGTCAGTGGGCTCCACTCTTTCTCTTTCTGGTATCTTCATTAATACCTCATATGCTTCCCATAATTTTTTAAAACCTTTTTCTGAAGCCACCAATGCTTCGCTACTAAAATCGAGTGTGCTCCGGTAATGAGTTTGTAAAATAAAAAAACGAATTGTCATCGGCGAAAAGGCCTGGGAAAGCAACGGGTGGTCACCGCTAAACATTTCAGTAAGTTTGATTT
>JBDTEK010000009.1:0-10661 GCA_039922575.1 Ginsengibacter sp. | reverse complement strand
AATTATCATATCCTAACCCAAGAATGACATCAGAATCTTCGCCAGCCTGGCTCAATAAATGATTTTGAATTGTTTCCACTTCATCCATTGTAAATTCAAATTCGCCCGGAGCAGAATTGATATTGATAAGGATCCATTTAGCACCCCTGATATCATTATCATTCAGCAAAGGAGAATTTAGCGCATCCTCAATTGCTTGCTGAGCGCGGTTTTCTCCCTCACATTCTGCACTACCGAGTATCGCTACACCACCACTCCGCATTACCGTACATACATCTGCAAAATCCACATTGATCTGGCCGGTGCTGTTAATTACATCGGTAATACATTTAGCAGCAGTTGCCAGCACATTATCGGCTTTTGCAAATGCTGCTTTCATAGTAAGATTCCCAAATTGATGTCGCAATTTGTCATTGCTGATTATCAACAAAGTATCAACATGGTCTTTCAATTTATTGATTCCTTCCTCTGCCTGCGCTATCCGTTTCTTCCCTTCATAAGCAAATGGTGTGGTTACAATACCCACCGTTAGTATGCCAAGGTCTTTGCAAATTTTTGCGATAATGGGCGCACCTCCGGTTCCGGTACCACCCCCCATACCTGCGGTAATGAAGGCCATTTTAGTATTCACCTCCAGAATGCGTTTTATTTCCTCAAGGCTTTCCTCAGTGGCCTCACGCCCTATTTGCGGATTAGCTCCTGCCCCCAGGCCTTGTGTTAAATGGGGGCCAAGTTGGATTTTATTGGGTACACTGCTGTTTGCTATAGCCTGGGCATCTGTATTGCAGATGATGAAATTAACACCATCTATATTTTGGCTAAACATATGGTTTACAGCATTACTGCCACCACCACCTATACCTATTACTTTCAGGATAGATGATTGTTCTTTAGGTAAATCGAACTCTAACATAGTAAGGTTCCTCCATTTCCCCGAAGGGTATTTTATTTTTTTGGTTAGTAATTACCTTTCATTTTTTGTTGGGAAAAATGAAAGTGATTTTTATTGATTTAATGTATTTCTGATTCTTTTTTATTCCAAAAACCTGATTTTTAATTATTCCCATTCTCAACTCCTGATTGCTATTTCCTAATACTTAGAACAATTTATATTTATTAGCCTTAAACCTCAACTTACAAGATTGCCACAAAACTTTGGGAGATTGCTCCGTGCCTCGCAACCCCGAAGTTTTTCGCAATGACGTGGAGTGGTGGCCTAATTCCTTAAATCCTAAATCCTCATTCCAAATTCATCATTCTTAAATCCTCATTCCAAATTCTTCATTTCTAATACCCAATTTATAACTCAGAATCTCCTTCATCCTTAAACATTTCTATTAAGCCGTTTTTGCAAGAGTCCAAAAAACTTTTCAACGTTTTTCTCGGCTTTACCACATGATTTCTTTCCTCCGGAATTTCTTCAACAACTTCTTCTTTTTGCAAATGCGCAGGAATATTTACTTTGGCATATTCCAACTCAAATTGCTTGCGTTTATTTTCATAATCATTATAACCTTTCAGGATGAGTCCCAAACAGGTTGAATACATTGGCTTAGCCAGCTCTTCTATATGACCGGCGGCAAGGTGTTCATTCGGATAGCCGATCCGCGCGTTTAAACCTGTTACGTATTCCGTCAACTGAATTAAATGTTTTAATTGCGATCCACCACCGGTAAGTATTACACCTCCATTAAGCATACGATTATCGAGGCCAACCTGTTTTAAATGATAAGCAACAAAATCCATGATCTCGCTCATACGCGCCTGTATAATAGCTGCAAGATTTTTTACACTGATCTCTTTTGCAGCCATGCCACGTAATCCGGGGATGGTGATAAATGTATTCGATTTCGCCTCATCTGAAAGAGCACTACCAAACTGAACTTTCATTTGTTCAGCCTGTGTTTTTAAAACACCCAAACCTGTTTTAATATCATTGGTAATATTCTCTCCGCCAAAAGGAATTACGGCGGTATGTTTTAAAATACCTTCATAAAAAACCGCTAGATCTGTAGTGCCGCCACCAATATCAACTATAGCAACTCCTGCTTCCAAATCGTGCTCACACATAACCGCAGCGGCAGAAGCAAGAGGCTGCAATACAAGATCCTTAATTTTCAACCCGGCCTTTTCCACACTCCTGTTAATATTTCTGATGGCATTTTTATCGCCGGTAATTATGTGAAAGTTAGCGCCCACTTTTACCCCGCTATACCCAATCGGATCAGGAATATTCTGGAAGTTATCCACAGTAAATTCCTGGGGTATCACATCTATGATCTGATCACCTGCCGGGATGTAAGTTTTGTACTGATCATTTACCAATTGATCAATTTCAGATTGCATGATCTCATTGTCAGTATCGTGTCTTACAATGTCGCCCCTGGTTTGAAGGCTTTTGATGTGATGGCCTGCAATACCAACATATACTTCACTAATAGGAAGGTTGGGATTACTGGCATAGCAATTTTCCAAAGCGGTTTGAATGGCCTTAATCGTTTGGTCAATATTAAGCACCATTCCATGTTGCACGCCATTACTATTGGCACGGCCAAAGCCAAGAATTTCCAGTTTACCAAATTCGTTTTTTCGTCCGGCTATAGCAGCAATCTTAGTGGTGCCAATGTCAAGGCCTACGATAATGGGTTGTTCGTTGTTCATAATTTGCGATGTTTTGTCCTGATTTTTATTGTTAAGGTGCCAAAAACAGGTTATGATGTATTTTGTTATTTATGTTTTATTTGTTTTATTTTAAAATCATTTTTTGTAATTAATAACTGTAGTCTCTTCTCTTTTTTTTTATTTTTTCCAAAATATTTCTCAATCCTAATTCCTAAATTTTCATTCCTCATTCTTAAATCCTAATTCCCAATCACTTAATAATCACTCTTCGATGGCATCACAGCCTTAGGCACTTCATCATTTTTCTTTTCCACTTTTTTTATTGTTTCTTTTTTGGGTTCTCTTTTTTTCATTGCCGGTTTTTTTGTCGTTTCTATCGGAGGCTTCGCTACAGGTTTGGCAGGCTGTTTTACATCTTCCGGAATCACATTCTTAGCAACAGGTTTTTGAACTGCATCATAATGCATTCCATTGTTTGCTTTTATATCTTCTGCAGGCACTTTATTTCCGGCTACATTTTCGTCCGGCACATCTTCAATAGCCCGGGAATGATCTATATTATTGTTTTCAGCAGATTGAGTCAATTGAATATTGGTCGAATCATTTGTTTTCTTTTGCGCATCTGCAATTATATTTTTCATGATCTGAATCACCAGCAAAGAATCCGCTTTTATTTCTTTCTGATCGCGATTAACCGCTACCACCTGGCCACTATATCGCAGATCAAGAACCGAATACCGGTTCCAGCCTGTCCTGGTTTGCACCTGTTGATAAAATGCAAGAAGATTATTAAACTTCTCCTGGTAATCTTCCGTATTTCCGAAGCGGATTATCTGGTTACCCAGCTTTGGAATTAATTCAAAAGTCCCTTCCGGAGTAATATCAATTTGTTCAATTTGCGCCATCCAAAAAGAATCACTGCCCACGTATTCACTCATTACTTTTATTTCTTTAAGAAGGGAACTATCCTGTTTTGTCAAAACAATTACGTCAGTCGGAAAACTGGTAAATAATGGCAGCCTGACAGAAAATTTATCACTCAGCGGCAATCTCATCAACGAACTGTCTATATAAAAAGATGCGCCTGTTGTTGTGAATATTCTGGCGATGGGTTCCCGTTCATCAATATTAATTTGTAAAACATTATTGTTGTCGATAAATATTTCTGCTTTCTTTATCCATTGATTTTTTTCCAATCCCTTTTCCATAGCAGAAAGGTCAAGCGAGTTTATATCAGCCTTTTCCAAATTTTTGCCATGCACACTTTCAAGAATTTTTAACACGTCAGCTTTATTAATAAAATAAGTATTTTGAACACCTGAAATATTTATTTCCATTCCGGTAATGGCCTCATTATTTTTCCTGGTAATGGCCGCAACCAATAATACAATCAACCCTACGCTTAGCATTATCCATACCGATGCCAAAAGGATCTTTTTGAATGTATATCGTTTATTTTCTGCCATTTAATTGCTCTTATTGGCTTAATATATTTTTAATCGGCTTTACTAACTGATCTATATTTCCTGCGCCTGCCGTGATTAATAATTGACCGTAACTACTTTCCTTTACTGCTTTCAAATAATTACCTTCTAAATATTTTAATAATTGATCTTTCGAAATAATATCTGAGTTTTCATTTTCCATTTTATCCAAAATCAATTTACTTGTTACACCTTCAATAGGTAATTCTCTTGCCGGATAAACAGGCAATAATAAAATCTCATCTGCCATATCCAGCGCTGCTGCAAATTCTTTTGCAAAATCCCTGGTTCGCGAAAAAAGATGCGGTTGAAAAATGATAGTGCACTTCCTTTTGCCAAATAAGCTTTTAGCACTTTTTATCAATGCCTTTAGCTCTTCAGGATGATGCGCATAGTCATCAATATAAACCACATTATATTTTTGTTTTGCCGCTTCCGACGGGCTTACGATATATTCAAACCTTCTTTTGACTCCTTTAAATTTCTCAACAGCAGTTTTTATTTTTTCTATATCTATTTCCAAATGATTCGCAATTGCAATTGCAGCCACAGTGTTTTCTACATTGTGCATTCCGCCCATATTCAATTTCACATTATCAATCATCCAGCCTTCAGCAATCACATCAAATTCGTAGCTTCCATCACGCATGGTTATGTTTGCAGCATATACATCGGCGCTGCTGTTTTGCAGGCTATAACGTATATGGTTAAGTGCAGTAAATTCCTTATCATTCAAACCGAATCTTGTTAATAACAATCCACCAGTTTTTAATTTTGCCCCAAACTCAACAAAAGCCGCTCTCATATTTTCAACGGTTCCATAAATATCCAGGTGATCAGCATCCATTGCGGATATAAGTGCTATATCCGGCGATAATTTCAAAAAGCTTCGATCATATTCATCCGCCTCTACAACATCCACATTATTATTACTACTCCAGTAATTTGTATTATAATTTACTGAAATACCTCCAAGAAAAGCATTGCATCCAAAACCTGAATCCCTTAATATATGAGCGACCATCGTACTGATTGTGGTTTTTCCATGGGTGCCCGCGATACAAATATTAAAGGACAACTTTGTAATTTCACGGAGTACATCACTACGTTTCGCTAATTCATAATTATTTTGACTATACCAAACAAACTCTTTGTGGTCTGATGGAATTGCGGTTGTATAAACCACTAATTCTGCCCCTTTATCTAGCAAATGTTCAATGTCTTCATAATGTATCAATGCGCCTTCACTTTGCAATTGCTTCGTAAGTGGAGTTTCGGCCTTATCGTAACCACTCACTATGATATGCCTGCCCAAATAATATCTTGCCAGCGCACTCATTCCAATGCCGCCTATGCCGATAAAATAAACACGCGATATGGTGGTATAATCTTTCATTTCATCTATTAAAACCCTTGCTTTTTTACTTATTAATGATGTTTAAAATTTCCCGTGCTATCTTTTCATCTGCATTCGTATTTCCTAATGCAACAATATTATTTTCCAGTACATTTATTTTGTTATCATCTTTTATTAAATTCAGAAGCGCAGGCATCAACTTATTTTTCACTTCAGCATCTGGCACCAATAAGGCTGCATTCCTATTCACAAGCGCTTCCGCGTTTACTGTTTGATGATCTTCCGCTGCAAACGGGAAAGGAACAAAGATTGCCGCTTTTTTAACTACGCACATTTCAGCTATTGTCATTGCGCCGGCCCGTGCTATTACAACATCTGCCGCGGCGTAAGCATATTCCATCTTTGAAATAAAAGCATTCGTCCACATGTTGGTTCTTTCTTCCTCCGCTTTAGCTGCTTTTGCAGAAAAATTTTTCCCTGTCTGCCAAATCAATTGAAGGT
The DNA here is from genome assembly GCA_039922575.1 of Ginsengibacter sp. Classification (GTDB taxonomy): domain Bacteria; phylum Bacteroidota; class Bacteroidia; order Chitinophagales; family Chitinophagaceae; genus Ginsengibacter. Next base: position 4,697 of record JBDTEK010000009.1, on the reverse strand, counting down.
TATTCTTCTTAAAAAAATCAATATTGTCCTCTATCGTTTCATTAATACTTTTTGCGCCAAGACTTCCCCCCATCACGAATACCGTTTTAAAATCCGGTTTCAATCCAAAAAAACTCAATGCCTCTTCCCTGGAAATTTTTTTAGAAAAAATATCACGTATAGGGTTGCCCGTTAGTAGTATTTTATTTGCGGGAAAATATTTCTCCATGCCTTCTGATGCTACAAAAATTGCTTCTGCCCTTTTGCCCAACATTATATTGCTTTTGCCCGCCAAAGAATTGCTTTCATGAATGAATGTGGGAATATTTCTTGTTTGCGCTAATCTTAAAACAGGAAAGCTCGAATACCCACCAACACCAACAACAGCTTCAGGCCTAAAGGATTTTAAAATATTTTTCACCTGGAAATAACTCTTCAATAATTTATACGGTAAAGCAATATTTTTTATTAATGAACTTCTATTGTAACCTGCTATATCCAGTCCAATAATTTTATAACCTGCGTCAGGAATTCTTTCCATTTCCATTTTCCCCTTAGCTCCGACAAATAATACTTCCACCTTCGGATTAATTTTCTTTAAAGCAGCCGCTATCGCTAATGCCGGAAAAATATGGCCGCCGGTGCCACCGCCCGCTATAATGATATTTATAGTTTCATTTCCCATTTTCGTCCTCCTCATTATTTTGTGGTAAAATTTCTTCTGCCTGTTGTGAAGCCAGTGCCAAACCAGCGCCTTCTACCTGTTCCACATTTCTGGCAACACTTAAAATAATTCCTATAGAAAAACAAGTAAAGAACAGACTACTGCCCCCCATACTTATCAGCGGAAGTGTAACACCCGTAGTAGGGAAGAGGTTTACGTTAACCGCCATGTTTACCAACGCCTGAATTACCAAAGTGAAACTGAGCGCCACTGCGAGGAAAGCGCCAAATGCATAAGGGCATCTTCGAAAAAGCCGGATACTTCGAAACAGAAACAACAGGTATATCAATAAAATAACAGTACCGCCTACAAGGCCATATTCCTCAATAATAATTGCATATATAAAATCGGAATAAGGATGAGGTAAAAAATTTCTCTGCTCACTTTTACCTGGGCCTTTTCCTAAAATACCACCGGTAGCAATGGCAATTTTTGCCTGCTGAATTTGGTAAGACGCATCCTCATTGCCCGCATACATAAAGTTTTGAACCCTCTTTACCCAAGTTGGTATTCTTCCAACAGAAAACAAAGCAGGCAAATCTTTAGATACATGCTCTTCTTTGTCGTAATAATGACCCGCAACTGAAACTAAAATAATTACCGGGATCAATGCCGCTCCCACTACGATTAAAATATGACGAGTGCGAACACGGCCAATAAACATAAGCATCAGAGCGATACCACCGATCAATAAGGCAGTAGATAAATTTGCCGGCGCTATTAACAGACAAATAATCGCTACAGGAATTATTAAAGGAAGAAACCCTTTTTTAAAATCTTTAATAACATTTTGCCTGCGGCTGAGCAGCCGGCTCATGTACATGAACAAGGCCAGTTTAGCCAAATCTGAGGTTTGAAAAGTGAGATTGATAACAGGTAATCTGATCCACCTATTGGCCTCATTTATACTAGACCCATATTTTAAAGTGTATAGTAAAAGTGGAATTGAAATTATAAACAGGAAGGAGGCGATTCTTGAATAATATGAATAATTAGCTCGATGTGCCCAATAAATAATCACTACCCCAAGACAGATATAGCCAACCTGTCTGAACAAATAACTTTCAGTGCTCTTATTCATCCTGTAAGCCAAAGACCCAATGCTGCTGTACACCACAAGGATACTGACCATCGTGAGCAATATCACAATTGCCCATATCACTTTGTCTCCTTTGGTGCGCTTCAAAAGATTACCTGTTACCCGCTGTGCAGAAGATAATGTATGGGCCGCTATGGGTTTCGTGTCGCTCATTTTTTTATTTATATCACTTTATTTTTTTTAAAACGTTTATAAATCTTTAACAGCTTCAATAAACTGCATTCCCCTGTCTTCAAAATTTTTAAACAAATCAAAACTGGCGCACGCCGGCGACAATAAAACTACATCGCCTTTATCTGCAAAATGAAATGCAGCCTGAACCGCATCCTTTGCGCTCTGCGTGTTCACCATCAAGGCAACCTCATTACCGAAAGCTTCATGTATTTTTTTATTGTCAATTCCCATACATACAATCGCTTTTACTTTTTCTTTTACCAGGTCTTTCAAAAAAGCATAATCGTTTCCTTTATCCACACCACCCAGAATAAGGACGACAGGCTTGGTCATACTTTCAAGCGCATACCAGGTACTGTTTGTATTTGTGGCTTTGCTGTCATTAATAAATTCAACGCCTCTAATAGTAGCCACTGTAGCCATACGATGTTCGAGGCTCTCAAATGTTTGAACAGCATCCCTTATCTTTTCCTTCCTAATTCCCATTAGTGTAGCTGAAAGCCCTGCTGCCATTGTATTATATTGATTATGTTTTCCTTTTACAGCAAAGTCCTCTATACTCATTACCATTTCCTCATTTTTCCATTTTATATTCATTTCTGAATTGATTATATATGCGCCCTCGGGCAATTGTTTACTCATACTTATTTGTAATTGTTTAGCCCTGTTTATAAATTGGTTTAAATATTTCTTTGTTACTTCATCATCATCGTTATAAATAAAAAAATCATCGTCGGTTTGATTTTCTATAATTCTGAATTTGCTCTTTATATAATTTTCAAACTTATACTCATACCTATCCAAATGATCTTCGGTGATGTTGGTTAAAATTGCCACATCAGGCCGAAACGTTTTTATATCATCTAATTGAAAAGAACTTACTTCTACTATGTACCACTGCTTTGGCTGTACGGCTACCTGCCTCGCAAAAGAAAAACCAATGTTTCCAACCATTGCACAATTCAACTCCGCAGTTTTACAAATGTGATAAATCAAAGCGGTAGTAGTCGTTTTGCCATTGCTCCCGGTTATCGCCACCACTTTGCTATTTCCTTTATATCTGTAAGCCAATTCTATTTCACTGATCAGTTCAATTCCTTTCTTTCTGATTTCTTTTATCAACTCATTTTTTTCCGGAATGCCCGGGCTCTTTACAATAAGAGAAGCACTCAATATTTTCTCTTTAGAATGAACACCCTCTTCAAAATCAATCCCATTTAAAGTCAATTCATTTTTATGATCCTCAGCTATAGTTCCCCTATCACTAACAAATACATCAAATGCCTGTTGCTTTGCCAGCAATGCCGCTCCTACGCCACTTTCACCGGCGCCAAGTATTATTAATTTTTTTTTCATTCCGTTTTTAATTGGGATAAACAATTAAAAAAAAGGTTTTTCAATAGTATGAACTTAAGGGGTCAGAAAAGCCATCAAAGGAATTGGCATCAAATAAATCATTCACATTTAAAAAAATATTTTCATAAAGACAAATCCAAAACTTTGAGCTTTCAGCTCTCAACAAATCTTTTATCTCAACTTTAAAGTAACTACAGCAAATACAACAGATAAAATAGTTACCACCCAAAAACGAACCGCGATCTTACTTTCATGATACCCTAACTTTTGATAATGGTGGTGCAACGGGCTCATTAAAAAAACTCTCCGGCCTTCACCATATTTTCTTTTGGTATATTTAAAATAACCAACCTGTATCATTACACTTAAATTTTCTACCAGGAAAACAAAACAAAAAATAGGAATGAGTAACTCTTTTCTAACAATGATTGCCAGAGAGGCAATAATGCCGCCAAGAGCCAGGCTTCCGGTATCGCCCATAAAAACCTGTGCCGGGTAAGCATTATACCACAAAAAGCCAACACATGCGCCGACAAAAGCAGCAATAAAAATCGAGAGTTCACTCAGGTTGGGGATGTACATAATGTTTAAATAATCTGCAATACGCACATCACTGCTTACAAAAACAAAAACCCCCAGAGCAATTCCTATTATCGCACTCACTCCCGTGGCCAGACCGTCTAATCCATCTGTAATATTGGCTCCATTGGAAACCGCGGTAACTATAAAAATTACAATAAGTATATACAAAATATAAGTGTAATCTTCCATGCTTTGTGGCAACAACTTTGCATAATTAAACTCATGCGTTTTTACAAATGGAATAGTAGTAATTGGCGTTTTCACAGTTACAAACCGATGCATCTGTCCATTGGTAACTATTGTATCTTCACTCACCTTATGTTCCCCCCGCTGCGGTACAAATGAACCGGCAGATTTACCTCCAATAATTTCCCTTTGTACTACTACACTAGAATTAAAATAAAGCGTTGCGCCAATAATAACACCTAATATTACCTGGCCAAAAATTTTAAATTTACCGGCAAGCCCATCAGCGTTTGTCTTTTTATAAGCGATTCCTTTGGCTTTTGAAACACGGCGCGCTTTTATTTTTAAATAATCATCTAAAAACCCTATCAGACCAAGCCAAACAGTACATAACAACATTAATCTGACATATACTTTATCAAGATTAGCGAGTAATAAAGTCGGAATCAAAATGCCGAGCAGGATGATGATTCCACCCATAGTAGGAGTACCGCTTTTCATTTTCTCGCCCGCAAGGCCAAGCTCCCTTACTGATTCTCCTATTTGCTTTTTTTGTAAAATGCGAATTAATCTTTTTCCATAAACAGTAGTAATAAA
>JBDTEK010000008.1:0-6274 GCA_039922575.1 Ginsengibacter sp. | reverse complement strand
GCCGTATCTGTAATTTCTTTTTTGCTGATGTAATTGAACCGGTCGTAAGAAACATCATAATAATAAAGATCCGGTATGCCGGTTGACTTTCCCTGTGTTTGAATAATAGCATTCAGCGAATTAAAATTGGTAGAATCTTCATTGTAAAGCGGCGCCTCAGATGCATTAAATGTGTAAATTCTGGTATCGTATTTATTAAGGTAGCCTGAAAAATTTTCGTTGACCAAACTATCTTTTAAATTCCTGTTTTGTACAGGATTCTTAAATCTGTAAAAAATATCAGACAGGTAATCATTTCTAAAATCAGTAAGAATAATATTCATAATTACCGGACCTGAAGGATCCGCCTTATTGGCAAGATTTTCAGCAAAATGCTTTCTTTGCTCCAACTCTTTAGACTGGTTTTGTAAAACTATAACAGCAGTGATGGAAACAGAAAAAAAGAATAGCCAAAAAATAAATCGGGAAGAGATAAGGTGGTAGGCCTGAAGCAGAAGAGACTTAAAGTTTAAAAGATAAATAAAAAGTAACAGCCATAGCAACAGGCAAATGTTGAAAGCCACATTAGCAGAATGTGGTCGTAATGTCAAAAAAATTAATCCACTGATGGCAATAGTAAAGTACAAATAATATTCTTTATCAGCAAGAAAAGTATTGAGCGGCTGCAAAAAGATCTGTATTAAAAAGAAATACCCAGTTGCCACACAACTAAGAACAATAAATCCAAAAACACTGTAACTATTTAAAGAAAAGAAATTAATAACGTCAAACGAAATTTGAGAATCTGCCACCAGGCTACGAATGATGCTTCCACAAATAATGGTAAACCCGATCATTAAAAGCGAAATAAAAACTACCACTGCGTATTTTTGCAATTGGGATCTGAATTTTACTTTTGAAAAATCATAACGAAAATGATACCTTATAAAAAGAACTATCCAAATGAATAACAGGGAATTGATGAGAAGGTCTCCCAGCGACCGCAAAATGAAATTAGAACCATATACAGAAGGACTAAATAATTCTAACTGATGAAAATTTAAAGGAACCGGTAAAAAATAACTGATGATCCTTAATATCAATAATAAACCAATTAAAACAATAAGACCATTCCAAAAACCATCTTTTTTTACAATAAAATTCGCAACAGTGTGAATAAAAAACAATATTAATATTGCAGCCAAAATTCTTAGCCACAAAGCGAACACATTATCATGAATAACCGGATTTGCACTAATTTGAGCAACATAAAACAATGGTTTTCCTTTGATATCTTTTATAACTAATGGTGTAGGCTCTTTACTTATGTCATAAGTTTTTTCAATTCCGCTTACTGCGATAAAAGTATTATGCAGGTATTTATTTTCAATGTAGTAATTCCACTTAACCGGGATAAGTGAAACGATTTTATAAAGAGCCCCATCTGAATTTTGAAAAGAAATGGAATGGGTTACATACCATCCATTTAATAACTTTTTAAAATCGATTCCGTCTTTTTCGCTGACTGTTCCGGCATCCGGTTCAACAATTTGTGTATTCCAAAAAATGGTAACGGGATCAGTGAAAGGGGTAATCTTATAAAAGAAAACATAATAGTCTTTGTCAACCAGTTGCTTAAGCTGTTTTTCATTATAGGTTTGGTTAATTATTTTTTTTAAAATTGCGGTGTCCCTATAAAACTGTACGACTTCCTTTTCCTTTTTATCTATATTTTTTTGAATCGCTTTTTCTACAGTAAATGGCGTAGAAGTGCCGCTCCAATAATTATTAATAATAAAAGAGATTGTCAGCAGCCATGCCGCGGTAATCAGTAGGTAGCTGTTCCGTTTAAAAAAAGTATCGCTTTTATAAATGATCAAATCAGGTATTTTTCTTTTTTATTTCGTTCCAGATGGCATCCATTTTTTCCAGTGATAAATCACTAAGCGATTGTCCTCTCTTTTTGGCTTGCGCCTCCATGAGAGTAAATCGCTTTATAAATTTTTTATTAGTCAGCTCAAGCGAATTTTCCGCATCTACTTTCAAAAATCTCACATAATTTATTACAGAGAAAAAAAGATCGCCGGCTTCTTCCTCTATATGTTCATAGTTGCCGGAATCTACCGCTTCTAATAACTCTCTTTTTTCCTCCTCTACTTTTTCCCAAACTTGTTCTTTATTTGCCCATTCAAAACCCACCTGTTTCGCTTTTTCCTGAATACGCATGGCCTTAACCATTGCCGGCAAAGATTTTGGGACACCACTTAATACAGATTTTTTTCCTTCAGCTAATTTTATCTGTTCCCAGTTTCGTTTAACATCTTCTTCATTATTCACCTTTACCTCTCCGTAAATATGCGGATGCCTTTTGATGAGCTTATCAGAAATCCCATCTATTACATCCTGCAAAGTAAATTTATTTTCTTCTGCACCTATTTTAGAATAAAATATAACATGCAACAACAAATCACCTAATTCTTCTTTTATTCCTGCCCAGTTCTTATCGGTAATAGCATCTGCGAGTTCGTAGGTTTCTTCAATGGTTTGCTGACGAAGCGTATGAATGTTTTGCTTTTTATCCCATGGACATTTCTCTCTCAACTCATCCATTATTTTTACAAGATTATTAATTTCTACGTGTTGAGACATGCTATTGTTTTTTTAAACATCAAAAAAAGAAACCAGTAAAAAAGCGATGAAAAGGAAAACTATCAAAGTAAAAAATGAAAATAGGAATAAAAAATATTTCATTATAGTCTTCACCATCCGCTGTTGATAAAAATTACTCAAGGCTTTATATAAATAAAAAAAGATAATTAAAGAAAGTAAACCATTTAGGTAACCAAGCCAATTCCAGGCAGTAAAGTTCTCCAATCTAGAAATACCAAGAGTAGCTAACATCATAATAAAAACAAAAATGTAAAAATGAATAGTGAAAATTGCATGGCTCACATAATAAAATTGGCGGTGTCTGATGTACATCAGTTTAAGAAACAGGGCAACAAAAGGCAAAGAAATGAAAAGCATCTGAGGAAACCGGTGCATCAAACCGCTAATTAATGCCGTTACAAGTCCACCCTGGTCATTATTATATTTATTATTGATTTCGATTTGCTTATAAACCAATTTTCTTTGTAACCATCCGTTTCTGATGCTACCCGATTTTAAAACTGAATCATACACCACCCTGTTTTTATAACTGCGATTTGAAAAATGAATACCTCTTTCTTTTTTTGCGCTGTCAAGATAATGTTCAAATTCATTTCTCGACATTGGCGTGCTATTTATAAGAATACCAAAATCATTTGGAGACATTTTTTCCAACTGCCCGATTGTTTTTCCAGCCACAACATCATTTCTATTTCCAAATTGGTTCACATTCACATGTACAACTGAAAAAAAAATAAGAAAAAATACAAATGAAGTAAAAAGATACATTCGCACCGGGTTCAAATATTTCATTCTTCTGCCAAGCATATACTCTTTTGATAAGTAACCAGGTTTAAATAAAAGGTCTTTTAAAGTTGTAAAAAACTTTCCATCAAAATGAGTAACATCATTAAAAAAATGCAAGAGGAAATGCCAAACAGATTCTTTTGGCTCTATATTTTCCTGACCACAATTTTGGCAAAACCTCCCTAACACTATAGACCCGCAATTAAGGCAGTTCATTTCTTTTCGTTGGCGTAGGTGCGACACTTATGGGGTTTTAATTTTTATAATTTCTGGTTAAAAATAATAAACAAAAGCCGCAATCAATATTAATGAATTATTTTACACCATTCAATATAATCCGCATAAAATATTCTTTTGAAATGATTAAATATATCACCGCTTTTCCTTTTTTTTTGTTTTCACTTACTTTTTTTTCTTTTTCAGCAAACGCACAATATTTTTATAAAGATCTTGTAAGTAACAGGCAGATAAATAAAGAGTTTTCTTCATTGAAAAATGCACAGGTAAAAACGGTCAAATTAAAAAGTTTTGAAGATAATGACCAGCCAAGCGATGGGTTTTTTTGTGAAAAGAAAATAAATAAAAATTATTCGCAATCAGAAATGATCTCTAAATCATATATAACAGGTCAGTCGCTTCTGGTAACAGATTACAATGCAAACGGTAAGGTTTTAAAAACAACAGCCACTACGCCAACTACTACAAATACTACCAGTTACGATTACGACAACTCCGGAAGATTGGTCACAGTAAGTACGATTACCTCTGCAGACGATGATAGTAACTCAATTGCAGAGACACATGAATATATTTACAGTGAAACCGGAGGCCCGGTAAAAATGCTTCGAAAAAAAAATGGTATTCTTCTATCTACTATCAAATTTATAACTGATGAAAAAGGGAACATTATAGAAGAAGATGCTACAGGGAATAGCAATGATAAAAAATATTTTTATTATTACGATGATAAAAACAGGCTTACCGATGTAGTGCATTATAATACAATAGCAAAACGATTATTGCCGGATTATATGTTCGAATATAATACGCTCGATGAACCGGCGAAAATGATCACAATAGATGAAAGTGGAAGAAATTATTTTATCTGGAAGTATGCTTACAACGATAAAAATTTGCCAGATATACAAAAATGTTATTCAAAAGAAAAAAGATTGTTAGGAACTATTGAATATGAATATCAATAAATATACTGGTTTAAACCATTTGATAAATATCGAATAAAATAATAAAAATTGATGCGATTACAAGCATCAACATCAAAACCCTCACTGATAATAAATGCTTTTTAAAGCTTCTGGCAGCAAGGGTTATAGCCACGATACAGCATACAAGAGAAATTCCATGTATGAGATTAATATTTTGTAGCCACCCAGGGAAGTAACCCATGTAAATATCCATTTTGTCGGATTCTCCAATTCCACTAAAACGCAATCCGATGGTGGACCACATGATAAAAAAAATCAAGGCAGGTAAGAAAAAAATAATTGCCAAAACCGCGGTGAACCTTCTGGAAACGTGAGAACTTGTTGACATGATTTAGAAATTTTAATGGTTTAAAAGTAATAGAAAAAATATAGATGCAAATAGTTCCTCTCCTGTGATCAAACAATTCCTTCAATTCTTTAACCTTAAAAATATAAAATAAAGTTCGTTATACTTCTTTTAACAATAACCATATTTTAATCAAAAGACTATCTGCAAATCAGTTATTAATGATCCAATTTATTATTTAATTTAATGCCTTTACAAGGCCAAAAAAAATTATGGCACGATTTTAGGCTTTAGTGTGTAAAATTCTTAAATATACAAAAATGATTTGATTTAATACCTAAACTTTTTTACACATTTAAACTAAATTTCACATGGATACTTCCAACACAACCGTTACCAGAACCGAAAACAATTCACCCAACAACATTAAAAACCTTATCATCGGTTTACTAGTAGCTGGTGTTTTAATCATGGGCGGATTTTTAATTTTTAATCATAGCAAAACTAATGAAGCGCTTCAAACAGATCAAACTGAGATAGCCAAGGTAACTACTGAAAAGAGTGAAATTCAGAACAGCTTTGATGCTTCACTGGCACGGCTCGATTCTATGACAACCACTAATGCTAATATGCAAAAGCAATTAGCTGATAAAGATGGTGAGATCGCCAAAGTAAAAACTGAAATTCGTAGCATCCTTAACAAAAAAAATGCTACTGCTGCTGAATTATCAAGAGCAAGAAGTTTGATAGCTCAACTAAATGGAAAAATTACAGACCTGGAACAACAGGTAGCAACGTTAACTCAGGAGAACGATTCTTTAAAAACAGAAAGAACTGTACTAATAGCCGATAAGGAAAGTTTGAGGCACAACCTTGATTCAACAAATGTTATTAAAACCAGCCTTGAAAAGAAAGTGGATATAGCTTCTACATTAAATGCATCCAATATTTCTATTACCCCAATAAAAGTAAAAAATAACGGCAAAGAAAAAGTAAAGACCACCGCCAAAAGAGTAGATAAACTGGTAGTAAGTTTTGACGTTGCGAACCGTATTATTCAACCAGGCACCACAGATGTTTACGTTGTAGTAATAGGCCCTGATGGCCAGCCAATAACAACCGCAGCCAATACAGGTTCTTTTGAAACCCGCGATCAGGGCAGTAAATCTTTCACTGCTAAATTGCCTGTTAACCTGGAAACCGCAAAATCAAAAAATGTACAGTTTGGATTCGCACCTGGAAATCATTTTAAACAAGGAAATTATAAAATTGAAATTTATCAAAATGGATTCTTAATAGGTCAGGGTTCACGCGAATTAAAAAAAGG
>JBDTEK010000007.1:0-3819 GCA_039922575.1 Ginsengibacter sp. | reverse complement strand
GCCTACATGCTGTATTAAACAGATTTAATAGCGATGAAGTGATGCAAAAAAGGATGGGATTTGCTAAGAGTTTAACTAAGGAAGACACATTTACTCAAAAGAAAGAAGAGCTTAAAGAAAAATTTGGAATTTGGACAAAAAAAACGATCGATAAATTGACAATTGAAGACAAAAAAGCGATTGCTAAATTTAGAGCACAAATAGAACCAATAATCTATGAATTTGAAATAATTGGTTATTTTAAAGATAGAGGGATTTATTCACTATCGGATATTTATCAATTATTCAGTTTTGAATTACAACGCTATTGGCTTTTGATTGAAGAAATTGGATACTTTAAATATTTGAGAACCAATAAAGCAAATGGTGAAAAGGATTTATATCTTGAATTTGAAAAATTATATGAGAACTGTATTGGTTTTGAAATATTCAAATATGATCATCAAATTGACTTATCGTCCAAGAAAGCAAAAGAATTAATAAAAAAGAAAAAAGGAAGTTTGGAATTATTTTTTTATCAGGAAAGCCTATTGTTAAATAGTAAAAAAGGAATAGAATGATTCATCACAGCATCAAAATAATCCTAACCATACTTTTCCTTCTTTGCCTCTTCCGCATGCCTTATGGCTATTACGAAGCCACCCGTTTCATCGGCATGTTAGGTTTTGCATTATTAGCATATTACAGCTATCAGCAAAATAAGAAAACGGAAGTGATCATTTACATAGCATTAGCCTTATTATTTCAGCCTTTTATTAAAGTTGCTTTAGGCAAAACTATCTGGAATATTACAGATGTAATTGTAAGCGTGGGATTAATTATTTCAATTTTTGTAATGCCCGTCAAGACAACGAAAGTAAATAGCTAACATTTACATTTATCAAGTTTCACAATAAAATGTTGCTCCCTCATAAATTAAGCGCTCGCCCGATAAGGTAGTAGTTTGAATCCGCTGATTTTCTTTGCCGCTTTCTCAAGATCATACTTTGCCTGTAATCTCAGCCAAATATCAGGAGTGCCTCCAAAAACAGTAGCAATGCGTAAAGCCATTTCAGGGCTTACATCTGCTTTTTGATTAACAATATTTGATAGGGCCAGCCGGGGAACTTTTAGCATGAACGCTACTTCAGTAACGGTTAGTCCATTGGCTTCTATCAATTCAGATTTCAGCATTTCGCCAGGATGCATAACGGGTCTATTCCTTTTTAATGAGCCCATAAGATTTTTTTTAATGGTAATCAAGATAAACTAATTCCGATAAAAAGATAAAACTCTTATGCAACTTGAATCTTGCCCAAAAGATGTTTCCGTAAAGTAGCTTAAAGCGGATAAGTCACACTAATTGATAAACGTAGAAAATAGGAATCAGCAATATTTGTTCGGTAACGGATTAGCTCAAACCTGCCAGACTTGCTTAAATTTTTTTTCTCTAAATAACACATTTAGCAGACCTTCATTTTCATCATTGATTTCTTTCATCCCAAATTTTCTTAAAATGAATTGTAGAAGTATTGGACTTTTAATAAGTTTTTGTTGTTGTATTAATTCAATATCTGCCCAAAAAAATCCGGAATCCATTTTCAATCCACATGAATTATTTGCACAGAATTTTTATACAAAAAAAGGTAATGAATTTCGTTCTGCAAACGGCGCACCCGGGCCTAAGTATTGGCAAAACCGGGCGGACTATATACTTCGCGCTTCAATAGACACAATTGAGATTATTCTTAAAGGTTTGGAGACCATCTCATATACCAATAATAGCCCTGATGCATTGTCTTCTCTTTGGTTGCAATTAGATCAAAATATGTACCGCAAAGAAGCCCGCTCCAAGTTTTATACTTCTAATTTTCGCAGAAGCAAACCAGCAGATAATCAACATACAAATGGCTATCAATTTGAAACCGTAACAATTGAATACAAAGGAAAAACCATAAAAGCCGACTATATTATTAATGATACCAGAATGCAAATCCGTTTGCCGAATCCCTTATCATCTAAAGAAAAGATCAATATTCACATTCAGTACCAATATTCTATACCGGGAAGTTTTGGCGGAAGAACTGATTTCTTCTCAACCAAAAATGGAAAAATATATGAGATAGCTCAATGGTATCCGCGCATGTGTGTGTATGATGACCTGGAAGGATGGAACACTTTACCATTTCTTGGCAGTGGAGAATTTTATTGCGAGTATGGTGATTTTGATTATACCGTTACGGTGCCGGCCGGAATGATCGTAGCCGGAAGTGGCGAACTGCAAAATGAAAAAGAAGTGCTTACTCCTATTCAAATTGAAAGATTAAATGCTGCACGAAAAAGTGATAAAACCATTATGATCCGTTCTGAAAAGGAAGTGAACAGTGAAGCCGTTAAAAGTAGAAATAATAAATTAATCAGTTGGCATTTTAAAATGAATAATACACGTGATGTAGCATTCGGTGCATCTTCTTCATATATGTGGGATGCTGCCAGAGTTAATTTACCCGAAGGGAAAAAAGCGTTGGCAATGTCAGTTTACCCGGTAGAAAGTGCGGGAGAAGATGCCTGGGGAAGAGCGACGGAATATTTAAAAGAATCCATAGAATATTTTTCAAAAAAATGGTTCGTGTATCCATACCCGGTAGCAGTGAATGAAGCGGGAAAAGCAGGTGGAATGGAGTACCCCGGAATTGTTTTTGACGGTATGAATGATAAATCCGAAGATCTATATTGGGTGACAGCTCACGAAATAGGCCACAACTGGTTTCCCATGATAGTGGGCAGCGATGAAAGACGTTATCCATGGATGGATGAAGGGTTCAATACCTTTATAGATGTGTATGCTGCTGATGAATTTAATCATGGCGAATACGCACCCAAACGCGACGGCGAATATGCCCCAGGAAAAGGAAATCCTGCCAATGAAATCATTCCATTGCTAAAAGATTCCACCGCACCTTTCATGATGGCAAGAGCGGATATGCTTACTGAAAAATATCGCCATCCGCTTGTTTATTTTAAGCCCGCGTTTGGCCTGGTTTTGCTTCGCGAAGTGGTTTTAGGCAAAGACCGATTTGATTATGCTTTTAAAAAATACATCGAACGCTGGGCTTACAAACACCCTTCGCCAGACGATTTCTTCAGAACGATGGATAATGAATCGGGGGAAGACCTCTCCTGGTTTTGGAAAGAGTGGTTTTACAATAACTGGCAGCTCGACCTTGCGGTACAATCTGTTTCTTATACCTGGGGAGACACAAAAAACGGAGTGGATATTACGATTGCTAATTTGCAAAAAATGGCGATGCCTTTCACTCTTGAAATTATATTGAAAGATGGGAGCAAAGAAAGTTGGCAACTGCCTGTGGAAACATGGTTACAGGGATATTTGCAAACAGTGCATTTTTCAACAACGCAACAGGTACAGTCTGTAATTATTGATCCTGAAAATTTACTGCCGGATAGCGACAGGACGAATAATGCCTGGAAAGAATGACGAGAGCAGTAGTCAGAAGATTGAGAGGAAAGTTGGCGTGAGCAAAAATTAAATATGTTTGCATTTTATTTCAAAACTATTTGTTTAATAAAGCTTTAAAAATATAAGCATGAAATTCATTTTTAGTTTACTGTTTTCTTTATTGATTACAGGATTTGCGTATGCGCAATCTCCTATGCACACTCCTGTAGAATATAACGGGCAGAAATATCCAGGTTATATTGCAGAATACAACCTTCCGCCTGATGAAACCGAAAATGTGATAAAAGATAAATTGAAATCAGAAGGATACAATGCCGGTAAATCAAAAGGATTTTTGATATTTCGTAATGCAAGACTCA
>JBDTEK010000006.1:0-8610 GCA_039922575.1 Ginsengibacter sp. | reverse complement strand
GATACATTGTGACGGATCACATTAGCGCCAAATTTTATTTTATTATTTTTATTTAAGAAAAAATCGAAATCCTGTTTCGCATTTACATCCTGAATTTGTGAAGTGATAACAAATTTATCAGTGCCTGAATTTATTTTGATCTTGTAACTATAGTCGCTATAAATAAGCGAGGTGTTACTGAATAATTTATTGTTCAAAACATGATTCCAACGCAAAGTACCGGTCTTATTTCCCCAATCGGAAGCAAATGTTTCTCCAAATGCCAGGACATCTCTTCCAAAGTAACCCGATAAATATATTTTATCCTTTTGTCCAAGTTTGTAATTTGCTTTCAGGTTGAGATCATAAAAGTAAAGTGTGTTATTATTTAATGCAGAATCAGACGATAACTTTAAAAAAAGGTCAGCATAAGACCTTCTGCCACTTATGATAAAAGAACCTTTATCTTTTACTATAGGACCCTGTACATTTAACCTTGATGAAATTAATCCCAGGCCGCCATTTACATCGTAATTTTTATTATCGCCATCTTTCATTTTTATATCTACCACACTGGATAAGCGGCCACCGTATTGCGCTGGCATCCCACCTTTATATAAATTAATGTCTTTAATAGCATCCGAATTAAATGTTGAAAAAAAGCCTAATAAATGCGAAGCGTTATAAACTGGCGCTTCATCTAATAAAATAAGGTTTTGATCTGCTGAGCCGCCGCGCACATAAAATCCGCTATTACCTTCGCCGGCACTTTTAATCCCCGGAAGCAGTTGAATACTTTTTAAAATATCTTTTTCACCAAAGATCACAGGAAGCTGGTTAATCATTTTAATATCGAGCTTTTCCATCCCCATAAGGGGTTTGGTGATGTTGTCATTCTTTTTATCCGCTTTGATCACTATTTCATCTAAAGTGCCTGAAACGGTGAGTTCTACCGTAATTGGAACATCTTTATTCAAGTTTATTTTTTCCGAAAATGTTTGATATCCTACGTAGCTTACTATCAAAATATAATTTGACTCGGGAAGCGTAAGCGAAAAGAAACCGTAAGAATTAGTAAGGGTGCCGCCATCCATATTCAATATTTTTACCGATGCACCGGCCAGCGATTCGCCATTGCCTTTATCTTTTACTGTTCCACTAATAGTATGTTTGTTTTGGGCAAAGAGAGGAGGTGCAACAAAAATTATCGTTGCGAACAAGGCAATTATATTTATAAAATAATACTTTCTTTTCATATGCTTTCCACAGGATTCAGTAATAAGTTTTTCCGGTTTTATATACGGAAAGCAATACACTCCTGTTTTACAAATTATTTTCTGGAAAAATAAAAGTTCTAAAAGCGGCAAGTTCACTTTTATTTTTTAAAGAACGATTTTATAAAAGATGAACGGTTTTTTTGATGCTTGAATTATTTAAGTATAATTGTTCGAAAAAAGACTTAGGATTGAATTAATATGCATTTTATCAAGGGATTTTATTATAAACGGACAATAAATCTTCCTAAAAACTATTTAATTAAATAAGTTTTCAAAAATATTTTTTTATCTAAATTTTCGCAACTTATATTTGCGCCGGAGAGTTGGCAGAGCGGTCTAATGCGGCGGTCTTGAAAACCGTTGAGGGTCACACCTCCTGGGGTTCGAATCCCTAACTCTCCGCTTTTTATTTACAATTTACTGATGTGCTTTTGCGGAGCGCTAAAGTTTAAACAGAGCTTACTCCATCAAAAGCCTGCTTGTACACTTTCTTTTCCTCCGAACTTTAATCTCCTGCGATTGTTGGCGTATTGCTAACAACTTATAAATCATAAAATTTAGGTCATATTTCAATTCTATTCTTTTCTTTTTTCTTGAAAAAAAGAAACAATAAATTCAAGGATAGCATGAATCTCTCACCGCATTATTCGACCATCCCTGGGTAAAAGTCTGCTTTCGCACTTTTATAAAATCCATGATAGTAAAAGCTGCTGTCAAAAGCACTTTATCACGAATCACCTTTGCTCTTTTTAATCTTTTGTGGTATTGATTTTTTGGCGCTAACTTTTAATCAAAAAAGTTAGTAGCATACAGGAAGAAATTTCCTTTTTGAGCAAATTGCCGGATAATTTATTTTTTTACTTCAATAGTAATTGAGGTTCCTTTTTCGGGTATGCTGCTCACACTAAATGAACCATTGATAAGCTGCATTCTACTTTTCATATTTTTGAAACCAATTCCCTTATTCAATATTAACTCCTTTTCGTCAAAACCTTTTCCATTGTCTTCCAAAATAATGCCGGCACTTTCCGAATAATAATTCATTGAAATATTTATCGAAGTAGCATTCGCGTGTTTTACTATGTTATTTAAACTTTCCTGTACCACCCGGTAAACTATCAGTTTATGCTGTAAGGGAAACCGGTGAATTTCTCCATTTACTACAAAATGTGTTTCATAAATTCCGCTTTTTTGCAATATTTGTAATTGTTGTTCAATTGCTTTTTCCAGGCCAATCTCCTCAATAAAATCCGTATTCAAAGTTTTGGACAGATCACGAAGATCCTGAATCACCTTAGTTAACAGATTTTTTGATTCAGTTAGTTTTTCATAATCAGTCTTGCTTACACGGGAATTAATTGTATTGATATTTAGTTTAATAAAGCTTAATGTTTGCCCGATATTATCGTGTATTTCCTGGCTGATATTTTGAAAAGTTTGTTCCTGAATTTCAGATTTAGTTTGTAGCATTAATTTTTCATGATTATTTACAATCTCCATTTTTTGTTTTAATGACAAATCTTTAGCCTTTTTATCGAGACTATACTGGTAAATCAACGCAAACGTTATAATTAAAGTCTCCATAATTATTCCTACATGAAAGGTAGAGGGCGGAAACATAAATGACAAATTACTAGGAAAAATGAGCCTCTGAGTTACTCCAATCATAAATACCAGGAGTCCACCCAGAATAAAATACGCACTTTTAAATCCTTTTGTGATGCTATAAATGCAATCGAAAATAATTACAAGAATTGTAAGAAGAATACTGAAAACCGCCCAATCGTAAATAAAGGACAAGGTGTTTGAATTGGCGTTTAAGTAAAAAAAAATTAAAAAAACTAATCCGCTTGAAAATGTATTTATTTTGATAATAAGTGAAATCTTGTATAAATAGGTTTTCCGGATATTAACCAAAAAGAGCTGCACTACATGCATTAAAACAGCAAGAGCTATGGCGCCTATTGACAGCAAAGGAGTTAATCGGTAGGCAAGTTCAGAATCCCAATTCAGAAATTGCTGATCAAGGTGATCATTTTTCATTACAATTAAAAAAACAAGTGCGATATAAAGAGCATACCATATATGGATCTTTTCCTTTATGGCAAAATATAAGTACACATTAATTGTGCAAAATAGCATCAACAACCCAACAATAATTCCAAATAAGAAATACACTTTATTTTCAAAAATCTTCAACGCCTTTGGTTTTATAATAGCAAATCCAAAAGATTTATAATTATGACTGACATCTGTACTTAAAAGAAGAGTATCTATATAATTAGCCGGTATTGTTAAAGGAAATACGAAATGTGTATATTGGTAAGGACGGTTTGCGAAAGGATATTTGATTCCAGTTTTGCCTGCTAATTTCCAATGAATGCCCATTTTCTGAAACAATTGGCCGTCCTTCATGCCAATGGGCGCCATCAGAAGCATTACATTTTTGGGAGCAGAGTCGGAGTTTTTAAGTATGATTCTAAACCAATAATAATAAGGGTCATAATTGAAAACAATAATTTGCTTGTCTGGAGCATTTTTAAATTTATTTTGTGTATTTAATACGATTGCAGAATCAAGCGGAATAAGCGAAGTAGTTCTTAATATACTTGTGTACTTTGTAATGGCAAATCGGTCTGTACTATCACAAACTTTTAAATCAATTACCTGAGCATGCCCAATGCCGGAAGTAAAAAGAAGCAAAAGTAGATAGGGTATTTCATAAACCCTGCGTTTTTGTAAAATATAAGACCTTATCTCCTTCATTTAAATATTTGATGGTTTTTATTTCTAATAATATTTTCATTATGTTTTTTCCTTAATAGTGCCATTTCTTTATAAATTTCTCCGCGTATTCTATTAATTCCACCTAAGGGGCGATGTGCGGCAATTGAATGCCAGGGAGAAAATAAAATATGGTTCTCATTTTGTTTTCGTTCTGTTGTATTAAAATTCTGTTGTAATATTCTAATTGTGGCAACTTTTATAAATGGAGTAAGCCATTCAATTGCACTGTCTTCGATGGGTTCTGTTTGGGCATCTTTTTGAAGTTGAACACACAAATCAAAATAAAATTCATTTTCGGATAGATCCTTTGATAGCCTCTCACGCAGAAAATTTTCAATAGGATTTTCAGGCATTTTTGAAGTACTGGACTTTAAATGCTTTGCCTGCCATTTTATTGCCTGTCCTTCTCCAAACAAATAAGGAGTGCCTGAATAATAGGATTGTTCCAAAACGTTCGCTATCTGAATTTGACCCCGGAGGAAAGTTATTAAACCTCTCCATTTAAAGGATAAAAGTATGAGGATAAAATAAAGCTTGCTTACAAATAGAACCTGGATGGCTTTTTTCTGCATTTCTACTGTTCCGGGAAAATTTATTTTATTATTTGTAAGCAGAATATCCTGAGTGTTTCCAAGGTGATCTAATGATAAAGTGGGAGCATCTACATTTAAAATTTTAATTGACATACCTCTCACACCTTTTTTATAATCATCTGAAACATTTGGTGATCCATTAGAAAATCGAACCAGCGCTTTAAAAGTTTTAGGAGTTTTGAATATGCCAAACTGTAATGAAGGTGGCAGGTTTTTTTCCACTATTAATTCAGCTTCCAGAAGGCCATGGCTTTTTGCATGTAAACGTCTCTTCATTTTCTTACGCCTGCCGTAATCATTTTCAAGGCTACTCTTTATGATATTACTAATGTCGCTGATTATTTTCTTTTCATTCAAATGAGGATAATCCTGGGCTATGGCTTTCTGTATCATAACTGGCGGTTTTTAAATTTCGAATTGTACACTTACAATTACATTTTAAACTTATTAATAAAAATCAAATCAAGAACTTAATGGCCAAAGTTTACAATAAATTTCAGTGCCTTAATACCTGGCAGAAAAAAATAAGATCCTCCTAATACCTGTGTAAATTGGGGAATATTTTTGTATTTTCTTTGTGTCGGATTTGCCGGACAAGTAAGGTCATTATTATAAGAATTCTCACTATTTAACCTGGTTCCAATAACAGGATCTACTTCGTTATATAGATCCCCAAAAACAGGATTATTAATCCATACATTTTGAACGAATTCAAATTGCCTGCTAATATCTGCTGATAAGCAAATAAAATGTAGGCCCCGTTCAACTCCATCGTCTTCCTTTACCAATAAGATATCTTCAGGGTGCATACTTGCAACCAATGGTTTACCGAAAACCCGCCCTCTCCGGAGTAGTTGATGCTTTCTTATCATTTGTTTAGAATCATCACCACCACGACCAGAAAAAAGCTGATCCCTGGGATTGGCTCTTCTTATATGTGCACCAAAGGGACATTTTTCTCCAAGGCGATCCTTTGAATATTCGATCATGATGTCAGCTTTTTTATCTCTGTCCTTATACTCCGGGTACTTAACCAATGTAGCGCCTGCCGGCCAGCGGCCAACCATCTTAGCTCCCAATCTAATTGCAGCCTCAATTTGTGGTTTTTTAAAATCTTCTTTTACCGGTTCCTTAGAATTCTCTTTCAGGTATTTCCAAAAGTTAAAAACATCCTGCTTTATTTGCCGGTAAATCAAATAGGTACCGTTTTTACCTAAATCTTTAAAGTGGTTATTTTCTGGACTCACAGGCAATAGGTTGTCAGCATCATCAGTAGAATTAACATGAGGGCTTTTGCAATACTGATTATATTCATTAAGGTATCCAAGTACAAATTCACCCGGTTTAATAGGATCTTTTATATCATATTTTTTGGAAACTGAGCTAGATACAGGCAAACCTCCCATCGGAGGTTGAGAAATACCATCATGAAACCCGAAGTGTTCTTTTGACTCAGGTGTATCAAAAGTATCCAGTTCTTTTATTATTTTAACTCCATGAAATTCATTTTTATGTTTAATTACTAAATCGGCAAGCAATGAAGGAGTTTTTGCATAAAGTAACATCATAAGATGAACATCGTCCGTATTACAACCTCCCCATTGCCAATTTTCCGGACCGCTATTGCCAAGGTCTCCCAAAATTTGTGATCTGAATGTTTCATCCATTCCTTCGATAAACTCTCTTGAAAATGTTGAAAGTATATTGTCAGCCAAACCAAGTACTTTAAAGCCTTTGCTGGTAAAAGCGATCTGTATGGCATGCCGGATTTCTCCTCCTTCTTTTTGAGATTGATTTATTTGCTGTCTGTTCCCGGGAGTTATTTCGTTTTTATCTAAAAGAGAATTAAGATAGCTTTTTACCTCTTTTTTATCCGTGATATGGAGGAGCATAAAATAAGCAGCTTTTAATTCTTTATAGCCGCGGACTATAAGCCCTTGCGTATCTGTTGTATCAATTGTTTTCATAAAATATTTTGTTTTATAAAAGGCGTAACCATTTTTCAATCTCTTTCCGTCCCAATTTTGCAAACAAGCCATTCCTTATTTTACGGTTATTTTTAATGTTATCCGCGCTAAGGTGATTATAAGTACAATACCAAAGCTGAGCAACATGTTGATCTGTCTGAACTACATTCATAAATCCTTGAAGGTTATTAATTGCTCCTTCTCCTAATAACCATTTAGTTGGAGGATAACCTTCGCAATGACCAAAAAGGAGATTGATCATTTTTTGGCTAGATCGTCTGTCTATGAAATCACGGACATACGATTCCGACATATTTGCATAGTTTGAAATAAAAACTAACCGTTTCCCTCTGTCAATGGAAAGCCATCTTGCAGAAACTACTGTAGTAATGTTTACCAGTCCAGTGACTAATGAAACAATTTTTAGCACTGACCGCAATAGTGCTCTTCGTATCCAACCTTTCTTTAAAGGGCCGGCTGCTGTCATTTCATTTATCACCAAATGATTTTGACTGGCAGCTAATGTTCTCAGTCTATCATAGTTTGGCTGGTCTGCAATTTTTTGATTTTTATCAAGTTCATTCAAACGAAATTTTATTGCAAAGAATGCTATTAATGCTAAGAGAATTATTCCAATAAATCTTAAATAAAGAAAAATTCCCTTGTTAGTTTTTATAGAAATTAACAGGCCAGATAGTAGGATTAATAATAGGAATGAATAAAGTATGGCAGGTCCAAAAAGTACCCAATAATCCATGAAAGTTATTTTAACCTGTTCTTGCGCCCATAAGAATTCATCTTTTTTTTCAATTATGTGTTTTTGGATTTGTTTTCTAATTTCTCCATGTTTATTATTGATCCCATTTTGTTGGTTCTGACATAAAAATTCGCTTATTTCTTTTCTTAATTCCTCCTCTCTTTTTATATCGGTGCTGGAAATATGCTGAATACCGGAATAATACGTATCAGGGCTCCTATGACTGATTAAATATTTTTTCAAAGTCTGGTCGCAGGTAAGTGCATCAGGTGGAAAATCAATACAGTATTGAAACAATTGACGAAGACCTGGAGCGCCAATTTTTATTAATTCATCAAGGTGGTTTTGAAAAGAGCCACAATAGCTTGTGAATAGTAACAACGTAGCCGGTAGATTTTCTTCGCCATAAGGCTGAACAGGGATCACAATTCCTGATGCAGACAGTGTACTTGGTGATTTTGAAAATGGTAAAAAATTGTTTCCTGGATCATTGTTCAATCCGGTTAAGATTTCTTTTACAATCTTCTCATCCTTACAAGTTTTCAAAGGAGCCACAACAGAAAATCCGGAATGAACGGTATGCATAAAAAATTATTAAAAATTATCTATTTATTCCAATCCTTATTCACGTTAGAGTATCCCAAATCATTTTTATTAAGTGCAATCCATCTTTCTTTTGCTTCCTGATAAGTGCGATAACCAAGATAATGTGTATCATTAATTTCACCACGTATCAACTGGTTTTTTAAACTGGCTGTAAGCTTATCGTTTACAATAAATTTATCACACATATCGGCAATGAGATGTACACTTTTTTCATCAAAAACATCAAAATCCAACTTCATCAGCTTTAAAAAATTATCTCTGTCTTTTTGATTCTGGTTATATACAATCGGGTAATCATAAATATTATTTTTTATTTCAGGGGTAAGCCAGGGATTGATACGCACAAGAGTAGATTGCTGATTAATTAATGAACGATTCATAAAAGAATAAGCGATAAAAGTAGCCGAGTCGGGAGGGTCGCTTAAAATACTTGCGGAGATTTTTTTAATATCATTTAAAAACCCAAATGAGGCCTTCCATTCTACAAATGGTTTGCCACTGTTTATTTTAAATTTATGTTTCCTTTCAGGATCTGTTGAAGTTTTATCATCAATGATGACGGCTCTGCGTGATTGGCCGGTTCCAATGGATAATATCTGAAACTCATCATAGCTTAGTCCGGGATTATTGGTAACAGCTTCCAC
>JBDTEK010000005.1:0-17756 GCA_039922575.1 Ginsengibacter sp. | reverse complement strand
GGGTATAATGGAAGCTGCTAACAGAGGTGCAAAAGATGTTGGCGGCAAAAGTGTGGGATGTAATATCGTTTTACCTCACGAGCAAAAACATAATGCCTATCTCGATAAATGGGTTGACATCAAATACTTTTTTATCAGAAAAATGTTATTGATAAAATACAGTTATGCATTTGTTGTGATGCCCGGCGGATTTGGAACTTTAGATGAATTTTATGAAGCGATTACACTGGTGCAGACTAAAAAGATTCAATTATTTCCCATCGTCATTTTTGATAGAGAATTTTATCAAAAAATATTAGATCATAATCAGAAAATGTCTGAAGCGGGCACCATCGCCAGAGATGATGAAAATCTTTACCTGGTAACCGATTCAATACCTGAAGCCATTAGCTATATCAAAGAAAAAAGCATCGCTGCTTTTGGTTTGAAATATATGAAACCTGGGAAACCCTTCAGGGGATTTTTTGAACGCGGAATTGACAGGATGTTTTAGGATCAATTGCTGAATTGCTATATTGCTGAATTGCTATATTGTTGAATTGTTAGATTGTTGAATTGTTAGATTGTTGAATTGTTAGATTGCTGAATGGCTCGATTGTTGGACGGTGGTTTACACAGATGACTGGTCTTTTTTAATTTTGATTGAATCATTTATAATTCTAAAATCTCTTATTTGGCCAGCAACAATTTGGAGTCGCAAAGTAATACAGCAGGTGATTTTTATTTATAAGATTTGCTTTACACTCTTCAATCTTTTTACATTAAAGCAGCAGGTTCCAGACAAAAATGATATACCTTGTTCATTCCTTTTTCAAAATAAAATTCATGCTAAAAAAAATACTCCTTCCGCTTACAATCCTTACCATATTTATAGTTTCCTGCACTTCGGGGTACAATAACGGGCCATACAATGATGGGATTGGATATGGCCGTCCGGTATATGTTTTTCCCGGCATCGGGCTCGGTACCATTATAGCAGTAGTTGTTTCCTGGAGCAGAAATAAATCAATTCTGTGGGCGATTATCCACGGCATACTTGGATGGCTGTATGTTATATATGCCATTTTAGTAAAAGCGAAATAATAGAATAGGCTATTTATAAATGATTGTTTGAAATAGAACTTCCTTTCTTTTAATCTTCTATTACATTTAATCAATTCTTTTAACCGGTTTCAAGAGCTTGCGTTAATCATAGCAGAATCCGTCATTCCTTATTCCATATTATCTTATTAACCTTCTTCTTCCAGGGACAATTATAGGAATAAATGAAAATGCGTCTTACTTAATTCTTTCAAGTATTTTTAATGATCATTTTTTAAAACTAACTCAGCAGCAAATACAGCCAACCTTAGTAGGATCCATGATTTATATTACATTCGACCTTATTATCTTATTTTAAATTATCTATAAAATATAATGTATGAAAATTGAATATAACAATTTGTACACTAATTTTATTTTTACAACCTTACATCCGAACCCTGTAATCAAAGATGTCATTTGCTGAAGAATATGGAAATTTACCAAATTCTGCCAAAAGAATTTGTAAAGAAATAAGGTAATAAGGTAGACTTTTTATGAAGAAACAATTCTACTAAGGTTAAAGCAGACATTTCAATCATTAGAAAGAAATTTGTTGATCAATTAAATTTTTATCAAACGCTTAGTGTATACCGCTTTTGTTGCGCATCAGCCCGGAGACTTTTGAAATAAATCATTAAACACTTGTAATTTCTTTAAAAAAAAAGCAGATTATAAACATCAGCATAGCAGCATATTTATTAAATTGTTTATTGAATATCTTAAAAAGACTGAATGGAATTAGAAACAACCAAAGGATTTACAATAATACAAAAATGGCTAACTGAAAAAGGATACGCCCCATTCGCTTTTCAAACGGAAACCTGGCAACATATCATTGATAAAAAATCGGGATTAGTGAATGCCCCTACCGGCTGCGGAAAAACATTTTCCGTTTTTCTTGGAGCTATTATTCAATTCATTAATAACCATCCGGAAGATTACAAAATAAAAAGTAAAAATGGATTGCAATTACTTTGGATTACTCCTTTACGGGCATTGGCAAAAGATCTGGGACGTGCAATGGAAGAGGTACTTTTTGAATTGGGAATGAATTGGAGAGTGGGTATCAGGAATGGCGATACCACTATGAGCGACAGGGAAAAGCAAAAAAGGCAAATGCCGGAGGTATTGCTTATCACACCAGAAAGCCTGCATCTTTTGCTGGGGCAAAAAAATTACCCCGAAATATTTAAACCCCTTAAAATAATCGCAGTAGATGAATGGCACGAATTATTGGGAAGTAAACGCGGTGTACAGGTAGAGCTGGCGTTATCGAGGATAATTGGATTGAAATCGGAAAGCTCAATGCTGAAAGCTGAAAGCTCAATGCTCAATGCTGAAAGCTTCTTATCCCTCTGGGGCATCAGCGCTACTATTGGCAATTTAATACAGGCAAAAGAAGTACTATTGTCCCCTCTTTCTCTTTTAGATAATAATACAAAACATGAAACTGTAACAGCCAAAATAGATAAAAAGATTTCCATAGAATCTGTCTTTCCGGATGAGATTGAAAAGTTTCCCTGGGCCGGGCACTTAGGTATTAAGCTGGTTCATAAAGTAATACCCATTATTATGGAAAGCAAAACCACACTCATTTTCATCAATACCCGAGGCATGAGTGAAAGGTGGTACCAGGCACTTCTTAACGCTTGTCCACAACTTGCAGGAGTCATCGCTTTGCATCATGGAAGCATAGAACAGGATCTAAGATTTTGGGTGGAAGAGAATTTACATTCCGGTAAATTAAAAGCGGTGGTTTGCACTGCAAGCCTTGATTTGGGAGTAGATTTCAGGCCTGTAGAAACCGTGATACAAGTAGGTTCTCCAAAAGGCGTTGCGCATTTTTTACAAAGAGCAGGAAGAAGCGGTCATGGCCCCGGAGAGGAAAGTAAAATATACTTTTTACCCACTCATTCGTTAGAATTAACCGAAGCAGCAGCCTTAAAAGAAGCTACCAAAATTAATTTAATTGAAAGCCGTGAACCACGGTTATTGTGCTTCGATGTGCTCATGCAATATCTTAGCACACTTGCTATTTCGGATGGATTTATTCCGGAAATTATTTTGAAAGAAATTAAAAGCACTTATTGTTTCCGTAGTATTACCAATGAAGAATGGAGACAGATACTACACTTCGCAACCGATGGTGGTGTAGCATTACAACAATATGATGATTATAAAAAAATTGAAATTATTGATGGGATATATAAAATAAATAATCGCAGAATTGCCATGCGCCATCGCATGCATATAGGTACTATTGTGAGCGACCCGATGTTGAAAGTAAAATTCATGGGCGGCGGATTTATTGGCGTTATTGAGGAATGGTTTATAGCAAGAATGCAACTTGGCGATGTATTTACATTGGCAGGCAGAACGCTGGAGTTTGTGATGATTAAGGATATGACTGCGATAGTAAAGAGATCCAACGCAAAAAAATCCATGATACCAAGTTGGCAGGGAGGAAGAATGCCCCTATCAGCCAACCTGGGCTTTATGTTGCGAAAAAAAATTGAGGAAGGAAAAATAGAGGTCAATAACGAAAATATTCGTAGTAAAAAAGATAAAGAAATTGAAGTATTGAGGCCTCTGTTCGAATTACAGGAATACCTCTCCCATATTCCCAGGCAAGATGAATTATTAATTGAACAAATTGAAACCAAAGATGGCTACCACCTTTTTGTATTTCCTTTTGAAGGTAGATTGGTACATGAAGCCATGGCAGCTATTTTAGCTTACAGGATCAGCCGTATCAAACCCATCACTTTTTCATTTGCGATGAATGACTATGGGTTTGAATTATTAAGCGACCAGCCTATACCGTTAGACGATACTAATTCTTATGAACTTTTTTCTCCGGATAACTTATTTGCAGATATTCAACGAAGTATCAACAGCGTTGAAATGGCAAAACGAAAATTTCGTGATATTGCGGTAATTGGTGGTTTGATATTCCAGGGTTTTCCGGGCGAGCAAAAGAAACCACGGCATTTACAATCCTCAGCTTCATTATTATTCAATGTATTTGCGCAGTATGAGCCCAATAATTTATTGTTGCGACAGGCATATAATGAGGTAATGGAGCAACAAATGGAAGAGCAAAGATTAAGGAATATGCTTGAAAGAATTCAGCAGGGGAAAATCATTATTACATTTCCAAAAAGCTTAACACCATTTTGTTTCCCGGTAAAAGTAGATAGCATGAGAGAAAACCTTACATCAGAAAAGTTAGAAGACAGAGTAAAGAAAATGCAGTTGCAATTGTCAAAATAATATTTTTCATGATAATTATAACTCTACTTCATTTTCACTCTTGGATCCACCACACCATAAAGTATGTCAGCCAAAATATTGATCAACACAAAAATAGTAGCGGCAAACAGCACAGAACCCATCACTACAGGATAATCCAATTTCTCCAAAGCATCTACCGTAACTTTTCCTATCCCTTTCCACCCGAATATATATTCAACGAAAAATGCGCCAGCCAGCAATTCTGCAAACCATCCTGTAATAGCTGTTATTACAGGGTTTAAAGCGTTTCTTAAAGCGTGGTGAAGCACTACATCTTTTTTGTTTAAACCTTTTGCGTAAGCGGTTCTTATATAATCCTGGCTAAGAACGTCCAGCATCGAACTTCTTGTTAATTGGGTAATAATGGCCATTGGCCTGATGCCCAACGTAAACGCGGGTAATATCAAATTCTTTAAAGTCAGGTATCTTTCACCGGTTACCTGGTCTATGTTGAACCAACTACCTGTGAGAGATAGTCCGGTAAAATCGTGCAATACCAATCCAAATAAATAAGCAACAACTATTGCCATGAAAAAGGAAGGTGCAGAAATACCCACTACACTTGCGAAAACAGAAGAAGTATCCATCCAGGTATTTTGCTTTACCGCAGCCAGAATACCAAGGGATATCCCAAATATAATTGCAAAAAGCATTGCTGCACAAGCGAGTAAAATAGTGCCTGGCAGCGCTTCCATCAAGACTTCCGTTACCTGTTTTTTAGTTTGATAGCTTCTGCGCAGGTAAGGTATTTTTATTCCTATTTTTTTGTTACCTCCAACAAAAAAGCCATGTAAATTTTTATCTTTTATTTCCTGTTCAGTATGAATGGCAATGGGTGAAATATCATTTACATAAAATAAAAACTGTTTCCATTTCGGCTGATCAAGGTATAATTCTTTGCGGATATTATCCATTGTTTTCTTATCGCCGGTTTGGCCAAGCACCATCCTTGCAGGATCACCGAATGCCTGAAAAATAAAAAATACCACTACCACCACTCCTGCCAAAACAAGAACGCCGTACAACAATTTTTTTATAAGAAATTGGAACATGTTTTTGAGTTTTGAGCTTTCTGCTTCCGGCGTCCTTTATTTTAATGCCTTCTTAAAATCTGCCCATCCCCATTTATCTTTAATTACAGGGCCATGCATCAGGTACAATTCCGGATTGGTTCTGGAAGCAGTTTTAAAGGCAGTAGCGTCGAGGCTGAAAACCGGAACACTAAAATTGTTTCTAACATTAAAGAAGTTATTCGCATTAGCAACTTGCGGGGAAATGATAAGCAAAGATCTGCCTTTTGTTTTTGCAAAATCGTGCAGCTTTTTAAAATTATCGAACCAATAATCTTCTTTGCCTGACTGGTCATTTACAAAAAACAAATAATAATCGGCATCCAGCGTTAGCATCGCTTCCGTAGAATCATTTCCGGAAATAGAATTAAGATAAAAATCTTTTATTGGTGGTTCATTATTTTTTCCTTTTGTAACTATAAAATCCTCGCGGCTGATAAATTGCCATGTGGAATCGGGCAGATCTTTAATAGTAAATTCCTGCTTTTTGCCTTCTTTTTCATAAATAAATTTATAATCCTTTTTGTCAGGAACCGCATCAGCAGGCATTTTTCTAAGTTCAAGAATATTATTGCCTTTTTTAAAAGGAAGACAATCAACACCCGGAAGATGGCGCATCACATACCATTGAAATCCCAAAACAAGTACAATGGAAATCAAAAGAATTAAAAAATTAAAAGCCGGTGTAAGAACCGGATAGATATACTTTTTTCCAAAAAAAATAATTAATACAAGTACAAGTAAAATAAGGTCTTTTATAAATGATTGCATAGAGGTTAAAGGAATGCAATCACCAAAACAACCGCAAGTAGCTATTTTACCTGAAATAACCGCATAACCCGTAAGAAAGCTAAAAAAGATAATGAGCAACAAAAGCAACCAACTGTAAAATTTTTTCCAGGCACCCAACAGAATAGCAACACCCACAATAATCTCAAGAGTGATCATAATAATGGAAAAGGGAAGCGCTAAATCCGATAGCCAGTTCATAAATGTGGTAAGAGAAGCATCCCGGCCCCAAACCTCAAAGAATTCCTGCATTTTATAAGAAAGCCCTAACGGGTCATTTGCTTTTACCAGCCCTGAAAAAATAAACAAAATTCCCACAATTACCCTTGCAATGTTTACTAATAATTTCATTTTTACTCTTTTATTTATGAATACTAACAAGCCAAAATCAATGCGAAAACAGCATAATTTAAAATATCATAATAATTAGAACTAATTCCTTCGCTCACTAAAGTTTTCCCTTCATTTTGTACTATCTGCTTTATACGAAGAACTTTTGCCAGAATGAGATCAACAAAACTTTCCTGGCTCATATCTCTCCATGCCTCATCATAATCATGATTTTTATTTTGCATTAAATGTTTGGCATCAACAATTTTGCCATCATATAATTCAAGCGTTTTTTCAAATGGCAGTTCTTCTATCTCATCATCGTTAATATCTAATTGTATTAATCCGATCACAGCATAATTTAAAATTCCCCTGAACTCCTCAATAATATTATCACCGATTTTTTGCGCACCTGTTTCCTGGATATTTCTTATTCGTTTTGCTTTTATATAAATTTGATCGGCTACGGATATAGTTCGATAGACACGCCAGGACGTACCATAGTCTTTGGTTTTTTTTAAAAATATTTCCCTGCAATTGCTAACAGCATTATCGTATTGGAGATCAGTAGTAACTTGCGCCATAATTGCGCCAAATTTAAACTTAAATAAACAATGTTTTCACTGAATTGTAAAGGAAAATTACTTTTAATAGAAAAGCCTTTGGTGATGGGCATTGTGAATTTAACTGATGACTCATTTTATGAAGGCAGCAGAATGCAGACTGTAGATAAAATAAAAGAGAAGGCCATTCAAATGATTTCGGAAGGCGCAGATATTTTAGATATCGGCGCACAAAGCACCAGACCGGGCAGCATGCGCATTTCAGCGGAAGACGAATTGAAAAAATTATTACCTGTAATTGAAATGGTAAGGAATTTATTCCCTGAAATCATACTTTCAATTGACACCTATCATTCCAAAGTTGCGAAAGAAACCGTGGAATGCGGAGCCTCTATAATTAACGACATCAGCGCCGGAGAAATGGACCAAGCGATGATCTCTACAGTAGCTTCATTGAATGTTCCTTACATCTGTATGAATATGAAAGGCGTGCCGGAAACCATGCAGCATACCACACAGTATGAAGATGTTACCAAAGAAATACTTGATTTCTTTATAAAGAAAACCAATGAATGTAAGCAAGCAGGTATTCAGGATGTTATTATAGATCCGGGATTTGGCTTTGGTAAAAACATTGCACAAAATTTTTTATTATTAAAAAATTTATTTGTTTTCAAAATGCTTGAAAGACCAATTATGGCAGGACTTTCAAGGAAATCAACGATTTATAAAACATTAAAGGTAACTGCGGAGGATTCTCTGAACGGCACTTCGGTTTTAAATACGATTGCATTACTTAATGGGGCATCAATTCTGCGGGTGCATGATGTAAAGGAAGCCCGGGAAACAATTAAATTATATGAGGCTTACAGTAATGCATAGACGAAAATCTTCTTTTCATAAATTATTCAAAGACACATAAATCACGCATCTGCGTCTTTAAATAATGGCTACCTGAATTATTCTAACTCTCTAAAAAGAGATACTTCACCTTCAGCAGTTATCTGCAATATAATTTCCTTACCACTCCTCCTTTCTTTCATCAGGGCATAATAATCATCCCTATCCAAAACACTTCCGTCCATATCTAAAGGATTTACGTTAGATGCATTTAATTCATTGTCATCATAATAAATTATTTTTTCAATCCCATAATCTTTTAAATACTTATCCATTTGTTCTAAACTTCCCTTTGGAAGATTATTATAAGTAACATACTTGCCGGTACCAACCAGGTTATTATCATAATCATAAAAGGCCATCCTCTTTAAATTTCCGGATGTGAAATCTGCCTCATAAAATCCCGCATCAAATGTCCATCTCACATTTTGGGCTTTGGGAAATTCCTGGCCAAACAAGCTCATGGTTTGAGTAGGAATATCTTCAACAGATTTAATCATTCTTCTTTCCTGACGTATTTCCTTTTTCATCTTTCTTGTTTCATTCTTCACCTCATTTTTGCTATTCGGCGAAGCCGTTTTAGGTACATTGACATTATTAAACGATGAAAAGATTAAAACAAAAAGTATTGCGCATAATGGTAAAAACTTTTTGGAAATATTCCTTACTGGGTTGAATTGATTGCGGTTTTTGGTCATCATAAATGATTGATCCTTTATTTTCTTTTTCATTTTTTTTTAATTTTAAATTGATTGATTAACTAAGTAAAATTTCTTCAAATGCACGACTGAATTTAAATTTAAAAACAACGGTATGTTGGCTCAAACGCCGTTCCAGTTCACCATTGATTCTTTTTGTAAATCGGGCTTTTAACTTTTTATAAACTGGTTGCAGCGTAAAAAATTTTAAAAATTACTTTAGCATGGCTTTCCAGGCAAAGCCTTTAACAGTGTTTTAAACTTAAAAATGGCGCACTTGATGAGTGGCAAAAAGATGAATAAAATTTTACCCAACGGTTCCCGGGTGCTGCATGCTACGGATTAAAATCCGAAGATACAAAATCGGTCATCCCTTACGGGATTGCAAGCAGGCTACGAATCAAAATCCGTAGATACAAAATCGGTCATCCTATGGGATTGGAAATCATGGTAATTTGCCTTATCTAAGCTTTAAGACTGGTCCGTTTCTCACAAAACAGAATTTTAATGTCAATTAGCATGGCACTCGAAGCATGAACTAAGGCTGGCTTTCACAAGTTTGAGTTGTCAGAAATTACTGGCTATTCATTCAAAACGCAAAACGCCGGATTTGTAAAAAATCCGGCGTTTAATAAATTATAATTAAAAGAAATTATTTCCCCTGCGGGCGTTGTTGTTGTTGCTGTTGCATCATTTGTTGCATCTGCATCATTTTTTGTTGGGCTTCCTTTTCTTTCTCATACGCTTCTTTAGTTAAAACATCGGCAATGGTAATTTCAAACATGATGGGAGTATTTGGTTTTATTTCGCCGCCTGCACCACGTGAACCATAGGCTCTTGCAGAAGGAATAAATAAACGCCCTTTTCCACCTTTTTTGAAATAAACCATTCCATCGCTCCAACCTTCAATAGCGCCCTGCTGGCCTACCACAAAAGTAAACGGCTTGGTTGGTTTGCCTGTAGAATCATAGCTCTGGTCAAATACCTTACCATCAAGCAACATTCCTTTATACAGTACAGAAACTGCTTTGCCACTGTCTATCGCAGGCCCTTCACCCGCATTTTGAATTTCTACATAGGTGCCATGAGGTGTTTTTGTCGCAGTAATATGATTTTTTGCAAGATAATCTGCTATGGTTTTATCATCAATTCCTTTTTGCTTTTCCATTGATAAAGAGTCCACTCTGCGCATGCTTTGCATGGTCGTATTTTTCAATGCCTCAGCCTGTGCAGGATCAGAAATTACATCCACAATTTTAAACCGGTAACCAAAAAACTGATGTTCCTTGGCGAAAGGTGGCAATTGATTGAACTTAGCCACTGTATCAGTGGAGATGCGGGTTACAATGCTGTCTCCTTTTTTTGCAGACATAAATATTTTTACGTATTCGGGAGGTAATTTTGTAGAATCCACTTCCATTATCTGCGCTACTGAATCGTAAGGAGTTGCCATCAGAGAATCATTGTAATACTGTTGTACCCTGAACTGAATCGTATTACCGTACTTTATATCCTTATCTCCACTTCCTTTTAGGATCTTATATTCCAACCCACCCTTTAGTTTTTTAAAGCGTTGATCTGTACATCCTGATGCCAATAATAATAAACCTGCGGCAATCAGGCAAAGTGTTTTGTTCATGTTTTGTTTTTTATAATTGTTAACTGTTTAATTGTTCTTTATTTTCTTTAATAGCTTCCTTAAATTTTTTGATTACTTCTTCAATAGGTTCATTATTTTTCCCGCCAGCAGCATTAAAATGTCCGCCACCATTAAAGTATTTTCTGGCGAAAGTATTTACATCAAATCCTCCTTTACTTCTGAAAGAACTTTTTCTTTCATCACCGCGATCTATGATTACCGCAGCGAGTTTAATTCCTTTTATACTCAACGGAAAATTTACCAGTCCCTCAGTATCCCCTGTTTTCACATTGAACTTTATAAGATCTTGCTGCGGAATGGCTATCAGGGCGGTATTATATTCATAAAATATTTCCATCCGGTTCAATAAAGTATTACCAAAAAACCGGAACCTGCTTTCTAAAAAATTGTCAAAAAGATTTTCGTGAACCTTGCTATGATCGAATTTGGTTTCTTTTAACCTTGCCACCATTCTGTGCACATCGGCAGTCGTAGAATTGAAGCGAAACGAACCCGTATCCGTCATAACACCCGCATACAGGCATTCTGCTATAGCTGTATTTATTTTATCATCGTGGCCACTGCTGATTATTAAATCGTACACCATTTCAGCGGTCGAGCTTTTTGAAGTATCACTGATGCCAAAGTCGAATGCCTCTTCCTGAGGTTGCTGATGATGGTCAATTAATATTTTTGTACAAGTTAACTCCTGTAGCACCGGTTCCATTTTTCTGGTGCGGCTAAGCACATTAAAATCGAGACAAAATAACCATTCAGCGCTTTTTAAAGCCTTCATCGCTTTTTCATTCTGCATTTCAAAATCAATCACTTGCTTCGCCCCGGGCATCCATTTTAAAAATGATGCCCAATTGGTAGGAGAAATTACGGTTACGCTATGGCCAAATTGAATCAAAAAATTATACAAACCCAATCCGGAGCCCATTGCATCACCATCAGGCTTCTGATGGAAAGTAATAACTATATTCTTCGGTTCTGTAATTAAAGAAAATATTCCACTGATTGATCTCATAAAAGGTTGCAAAAGTATAGGTATTTAATCAAATAGCCAATTAGCGCCTTTTACTTATCAGTTAATTGTTTTTTCAATTGATTAATAATTACGTCTTTAAAATGTTAAATAATTAAACAGTATAAATTATTGAATGACTAAATTATTGAATCTCTAATTTAAAATCAACCTTATCAATACTTTTTGATAATAAATTTCAAAAGGCCATGGGTGTATAAACCTAATTTCTGCATAATGTTTTTCGGTTCCTGAAGTTAAGAGCACAATATTCCTCAAATTTCTTAATAGCTTTTATTATCTTCGAAATGAATGAAAAAATATAATATGGAAAGTTTATTAATAACCCTAAAAAATAAACAAGAGGCTAAAAAAATAAAATCAGTTTTATTAGATTTAGGCGCTGATGTAAGAATATTAGCAGAAGAAGAAAAGGAAGATGCTGGTTTGTTAATGGCGATGAATGAAGGTGAACAAAAAAAGAAGAGATACCACTGGGTATTTTTTTAAGAACTTTACGGGACTAATGAAAGTTATTATCAGACCTTCTGCAGATAGAGATGTAAAGAAGCTGCCAAAGAATATTAAAAAAGATATAGAAAATATTGTTTTGAAATTGATAGATATTGAAAGCCTGAATGATGTTCCTAATCTTAAAAAATTAAAAGACAATGAAACTGCTTATCGTATCAGGATCAAAGATTACAGATTAGGATTCTTTTTGAAAAATAAAAATATAATTAGCAGTAAATAATGCTAATCTAAATGTTTTACTTACGCTGCCGGGCAATTGATATTGCAGAGTCGTTATAAAACAAGAAACCTTACGGCCTCCAAATATTAGGACGAGACTTAGAAATTCTTAAGCTATTATCTTTATAAATCTATAACTAAACAGCACATTTTCTTCTACCAGATTGACATTGAACCGGTGATAAGAAGTGTCATTATTTCACTTATTATAATTAGTCGGCCTTCCATGTGTTATTATCAACATTCACATCAGGGAAAACATGGTCCGGATCTATAGTTACCGATGATAGTTTTTCCTTAGTATTTAATTTTTCTATCCATCTGCTTCCGTTCTGCCACACTTCCACTGGAATTTTTATCATTCCCGTTTTCCCGGATGCCGTTGTATATTGCAAATAAATGGGCATAGCCATTTTATCCAGATTTTCTATAATAACCAAAGCGCCTTTTGAAGGGTCGTTTTCTACATAAGCAACACCGGTAAGTGCCTGATCGAGCTTATAATTTTCAATAAACATTCCTCTCCAAAACCAGCCAAGATCTTCTCCTGCCACATTTTCTATAGTCCTGAAAAAATCCCATGGCATTGGATGCTTGTAAGCCCATCTTTTAATATAACTCTTAAAAGCGTAATCAAATCTTTCGTGTCCCAAAATTTCATTTCTTAAGAGGTCAAGTGCGTATCCGGGTTTTCTATACAGAGCATTTCCAATATTGCCTTCTATTAAAGCATCAGGAGTAGACATAATTGTTTCACTATTATCTCCAAACATCCTGCTGTTATCGGGCTTGTTCTTATCAATGTATTCGCCTTTATTGAAATCTTCAGTAGAGATACCATTAATAAATGTATTAAAACCTTCATCCATCCAGCCATATTTCCTTTCATTACTCCCAACTATCATCGGAAACCAGGTGTGCCCAAATTCGTGATCTGTCACTCCCCAAAGGTCACCTGCTTTTGCCTGGTATCCGCAAAAAACGATTGAAGGATATTCCATTCCTCCTACATTACTTGCCACATTTACCGCAGAATTATATGGATATTCGTACCATCTTTTTGAATAACCTTCCAAACTTGCTTTTACGTATTCAGTAGACCTTTCCCATGCATTATTCCCATTAGATTCTGACGGATAAAAGCTCATCGCCAAAGCTTTTCTGCCGGATGGTAAATTGATTCTTGCTCCATCCCATATGAAAGAAGTGGAAGCAGCCCACGCTATATCTCTTGCGTTTTTTAGTTTAAAATGCCAGGTAAGATTCCCCTTTTGTGGGCGAGAGGCAGCATCTGTTACTTCTGATGCAGAACGGATCATGACAGTTTTATCACTATTTTTCGCTTCATTGTATCTTTTTAATTCAGTAGGGGTTAACACTTCCTGCGGATTTTGCAGATCACCTGCACCGGCGACAATCATCTTTGCGGGTGCAGTAATGGTATAATCATAATCGCCATAATCGAGGTAAAATTCACCCGCACCTAAATAAGGCAATGTATTCCAACCTTCAATATCATCAAATACACACATGCGTGGATACCATTGAGCTATAGCATAAATTTTTCCATTTTGAGTATTCTGGATACCTGTACGGTCACTGCCGTATTTTGGAATGTTGTATGAATAATCAATTTTGAATTGAATCGTTCCGCCATTAGCGGCTAATGAATTGGGCAATCTCAATTGCATCCTGGTATCTGAAATAACTTTGGTAACATCTGCTGATGAAGTTTTATCTTTTATATTTGAGATTAATTTTACTGATTTAATATTATAGCCGCCTTCAAAAGTGGAGTTCACATCACCATAGCGGCTTCTCCCGGTGGCAGGAGTTTTAGCCTGACCCCGCGAATCAAGCCTGTAAAGGTTTTGATCAAGATAAAGCCATACAAAATTCATTGGTTTAGGGCTATTATTAACATACGTAATGGTTACGCTTCCTGAAACAGCATCTTTTACATCGTCAAGAGTAGCGTTAATTTTATAACTCGCTTTATTGGTCCAGTATTTTGGCCCTGGCTGTCCGTCCGAAGTACGGTACTCATTCACAGAAGAAGGATAAAAATTGGGTGAAAAAAGGTCATGATGATCATAGACAGATTTTTCGCCTTGTGCAAATGAAAAAGATGAAATAAAAACCAATGAAATAACAAAGAGGAGTTTCCGGGTAAGCATTGTGAAAAATAATTTAAACTTAAAATTTTTAAAATAAAAAAGATGCCAAAGATATATGTTTAAAGAATAGACGTAATCCCATAGAAATAATAAATTTAATGATTCTTATAAAGTCGGTTCATTTTTCTAAATACTTTTTACTTTACAGATATCTATTTGAATATAGTTTCTTTGCATGGAATAAATTATTGAATTTGGACTATCCGTGTCTCTTAAAACTGCTTCTTCCAACTCACTCCTGCCGCTCCCTGGATACCTGTTAGGGGCGGATGTAGCTTTTTTATAGCCACTTCAATTGATTTTATCTCCGGATATTCTTTGCATATCTGATCACCAATTTCCATTACTACTGTTTCCAAAAGTGGCGTTGCAATCTTCATCCTGTTTTTAATCATTTCATAAATAGAAGCATAATTTACCGTATCATTGATGAGCTCAATTACTTCAGTTTTTTCATCAAAATCAACAGAACAATTCACCACATACTCATTACCTAAAATTTTCTCTTCCTCATGAATGCCGTGGTAAGCAGTAAAAAGCAGATCATGTAAATAAACAGTAATCATATAAAAAGGTTTATTTCTTTGGAAAGCAGTTTTAAAATAGAATTTTGATAAACTATCAAAAATGTTTTGCCGGACACACTCATTGTATTGGACGTGGGCATTTCTTACCGGTAATTTTAAGAATCGTTATTTTTCAGGCAACCATTTATCTTCCGTTTATTATTCTTCTTCGGTTACACCAAGATGATCCGAGGGCACAGGATGTTCCAGCATGCTTAAAAACCTTTCCGCATCCAGGGCTGCCATACAACCTGAACCCGCTGCCGTAACTGCTTGCCTGTAAATTTTATCCTGAAGGTCGCCGGCTGCAAATACACCCTCAATGTTGGTTTTGGTGGAGCCCGGTAAAGTTTTTACATAACCGGTTTCATCCATATCCAGCCATCCTTTAAATATTTCTGAATTGGGCTGGTGCCCGATAGCGGCAAAATATGCACTCACCGGAATTTCAGTTTTCTCTCCTGTTTTATTATTTATTATTCTTACTGCTTCAGTCTTTGTATCGCCCAAAATCTCTACCACTTCAGTATTCCAATACACTTTTATGTTTTTAGTTTCCAAAACCCTTTGCTGCATTATCTTACTGGCGCGCATTTCATGCCGCCGCACAAACATGTGTACAAAACTGCATATCTTACTTAAATACAAGGCTTCTTCGGCGGCGGTATCCCCTGCTCCTACTATACAAACTTCTTTCCCCTTAAAGAAAAATCCATCGCAAACAGCACACGCGCTTACACCATAACCATTCAATCTATGTTCGCTTTCTAAACCAAGCCATTTTGCGCTTGCCCCGGTAGCTAAAATAATCGAATCAGCACTTATCCATTTTTCTTCATCTATCTGAACCTTTAATGGACATGTAAAAAAATTAACTTCCGTTGCCAGGCCATACCTGATATCGGCCCCCATTCTTTTTGCCTGTTTTTCAAAGTCAATCATCATATCAGGCCCCTGTATTCCATCGGGATAGCCAGGATAATTTTCAACATCTGTAGTAATAGTTAGCTGACCACCTGGTTGTATTCCCTGGTATAAAACCGGTTTTAAATTGGCACGCGCAGCATATATAGCAGCAGTATATCCGGCAGGGCCTGAACCAATAATTAAGCACTGAACATGTTCTGTTTTTGTATCCATAAAATTGATAAAATATTATCTTCAAAAATAGTTTATTTGAGAATAATAATTTGCTAAAGAAAAAATAGTGCAATTCAAAATCCTGCAAAGTGGCCAGCCTCAATGATTTCATTCGGTTTTAAATAATTTTCCGGGTTTATTTGAATCTAAAAAATCTATAAAAAATGAATCAGGCTAATAGTGTTTCCTTTTTATTTTAAACTTGTTAGCAATTTAAGTTTTGTCTTAAGATTTAACGGTTATACATTTGACAAATAAAACTCTTGAAATATGAAAAAGAATCTGTGCCTTTTGATTTCGGCGCTCACCATTGCGTCCATTTCTTTTGGGCAAAAAAATGGTAAAACCAAAATTAGCGTTGGGCCGGAACTTGGATGGGCCACTTCCAATCCGCTCTCTGCAGTCCCTCAAAATAAAGGTTGGGGCATAGGTGTAGGTGCAAGTTTACAGGTTGAGCATTTTTTTCAGGAACAATTAAGCGGCGACATATACGTGGGTATTATTTCTTATTCAGGAAGATCTTCCGGGCCTAATACAAGAAACAAATCGTACACGGCAATTCCTGTAAGAGTTGGTGGCAACTATTATGTTGGAAATAAACTTCATCTTGGAGCTCAAATCGGTGTTGGGCTAAACAGCCAGGGCGGTAACAGCATAACCACATTCGCTTATTCACCACAAATTGGATATAACTTCAGCAGAAATGAGAAGCCTTTGGACCTTACTTTTAAATATGATGGATATGCAGGTAAAGGAGGTTTTGGCGCTTTAGGACTGAGGCTGTCATTAATATTATAAATCGTAGAGAAGTTACATGCTATATCTGTGGATTCGGTAATAATTTCCTATGCGCGATGTTATTTAAAACACCATTTTTCATAATTTTATTTTCATTTGAAATGATTGCTGCGTAATTTGCAACTTTACTATTTTTTTATTTATAAAATTTATTCAGATGAAATTATTTACGATTTGTATTATCGCATTATTTCTTTTTGGTTCCCTTGCCTCCTGCAACGAGCATTACATGGACAGAACAGATGTGGTAAAAGGCACTCCCAGTAAATCTGATACGGTTTTACCCCGCAAATACCCACCTATAAAAACAGAAGCCAGCATAGAAGCACATAATGAAAAATTACCAAGAGTATTTTTAAGATAAAAAAAGCCGATCCAATTGGACCGGCTATAAAAATATTTTACAGAAATTTTTTATCCCAAATAAGCTTTTAAAGCGCTACTGTATCTTGCTTTTTGCAAGCGTTTGATTGCGCGTTCTTTTATTTGGCGAATACGTTCTTTAGTAAGGTCGTATTTCTGGCCAATTTGTTCAATCGTTACACCATTTTCACCATCAAGGCCAAAATAAGCGTTTACGATTTCAGCTTCGCGCGGACTAAGGGATTTTAAAACACGGCGAATTTCATTTTTCAATGAATCGTGCATTACATCCTCATCAGTTTCTCCGGGGCCTTTTAAAAGATCGCCCATGGCAACATCTTCCGCTTCATGTACCGGTGCATCCAATGAAGTATGACGGGTATTACTTTGGAAAATGTTGTTGATCTCTGTTTCACTCATTTCAAGAATTTCAGAAAGTTCTTCGGTAGAAGGCTCCCTTTCATGTTCCTGTTCAAAAGCCATATAGGCTTTATTTGCTTTGTTATACGTGCCAATTTTGTTTTGTGGCAAGCGGACAAGTCTGCCCTGCTCTGCCAACGCCTGTA
>JBDTEK010000004.1:0-6137 GCA_039922575.1 Ginsengibacter sp. | reverse complement strand
CAATGGAGGCACCCACAATACTTGGAGCCAGCGTGTTGCTAAATAAATATGGGCGGCTACGCTGACGAAGCATTTCCACGATTTCTTTTTTACCGGAAGTGAAACCACCGCTTGCGCCCCCAAGCGCTTTTCCAAGAGTGCCGGTGATGATATCTATTCTGCCCATCACGCCGCGGTATTCATGAGTACCTCTGCCGGTTTTGCCAATAAATCCCGTAGAATGACATTCATCTATCATCACAATTGCATCGTATTTATCTGACAAATCGCAAATGACATCCAACTGAGCTATGGTGCCATCCATACTAAACGAGCCGTCGGTCACTATAATTCTGCTGCGCAAATGTTGACTTTCTTTTAATTTAGCTTCAAGGTCTGTCATGTCATTGTGTGCATAACGGTAGCGCTGCGCTTTACATAAACGTACACCATCTATAATACTTGCATGGTTCAATGAATCGGAAATGATACCATCTTCTTCACCAAATAATGGTTCAAATACACCGCCATTTGCATCAAAACAAGCAGCATATAAAATCGAATCCTCTGTGCCGAGAAAATCGGATATTTTCTTTTCTAATTTTATGTGAATATCTTGTGTGCCGCAGATGAAACGTACACTGCTGAGGCCGTAACCACGATCATCAATTTCTTTTTTTGCCGCTTCTATTACTTTCGGATTTGCAGATAAGCCAAGGTAATTATTTGCACAAAAATTCAAAACTTTTTTGCCTCCAACTTCTATTTCGGCACCTTGATCGCTCGTGATTATTCTTTCATTTTTGTAAAGTCCCGCATTTTTAATTTCTTCTAATTCTTTTCCTAAGCGGGTTGCGAAATTCTGATTCATTGGATGTTATTTTTGTTTCTGCAAACTTACTTGAAATGAGAGGAAATTGTTTTGAAAAAAAAATGCTTTCAAACAAAGAAAGAAAGCGTGTTATTTTTCTTCCGTTTTTGCCGTTTATTTTCGGGGTGCAAAAGAAAATAGAAATGCTTAAGATGCAGGCGTTATTTCTTTTGACCTTTAGAAATAATATTTCTTTTTAATGACTGAAAATTCTTCTTTGACCTTAGTTGCAGTGTTTCTCAAAAAAAAAGCCAGCTTATTCTTTTATTTTATTCACTTTAAAACTTGATTTTAAAGTTCATTTTTTACTTCAGGAAAATGTGGGAAGCCATACTTTTAAATATAATGCGGTTAAAGTAGCCCGTATAATTGTCAGAAGTTTTTTTAAATAACTGTAACTTTTTCTTCAGGCCATGCGTATAACATACAAAATAACGCGGATGGAATCCTAATTTTACCGATTGATTGTATGACAGAAAAAGAATATAACGATTGTGTTACCTTATATGCAGATAATGTGTACCGGTTTATTTTAAAAAACCTCAGGCATGAAGATGATGCGAAAGATGTGGTTCAATCCGCGTTTGAAAAATTGTGGATCAACAGGGAAAAAGTAGGGAATGAAAGGAGTAAATCTTATTTATTTACGGTGGCTTACCATCAAATGATTGATTTAATAAGAAAGAATAAAAAAGTAACGCTTCAGCAAGATTTTTCCACATCAACAATGGTAACAAGAGAGGATCAGCATAATGTTAAAATGATTTTGAATGAAGCTCTTTACAAATTGAGTGAAACCCAGCGCAGCCTGGTTTTACTGAAAGATTACGAGGGATATTCTTATGATGAAATTGCAGTAATAACATCGTTAAGCATCAGCCAGGTAAAGGTTTATCTGCATCGTGCCAGAATACAATTGAAGAGTTATTTGGTAAGACCTGAAAACGTGATTTAAAAATGAATATCAACTTAAATAACTACGAAGAATATTTTTTAATGTATGCCGATAATGAACTATCGCAACAGCAAAGAAATGAAGTGGAGGTTTTTATAAAAGAAAACCAGGAATTAGAAAGAGAATTTGAAATGATAAAAAGCACC
Organism: Ginsengibacter sp.; assembly: GCA_039922575.1. GTDB lineage: Bacteria > Bacteroidota > Bacteroidia > Chitinophagales > Chitinophagaceae > Ginsengibacter. Next base: position 4,186 of record JBDTEK010000004.1, on the reverse strand, counting down.
ATCAATGTGCCTGATGAAGAGGTAAGCTTGTCAGATAAAAGTTTTTTGTTTAAAAAAGATTCCACTTTTATTCATGAAAATAATTATAAAGAAATATTTGTTTTATATTATGATAATGAATTATCGAAGGAGGAGAGAGTTGAAACTGAAAAGTTTGTAAATTTTCATTCTGAATTTAAAGAAGAATTTGAACTTTTTTCACAAACAAAGCTATTTTCCGAAACTGATATTGTTTTTACTGATAAAAGATTATTGTACCGAAAAGAAAAAGTCGTAAAAATAGTTCCTTTAAAGGTGTGGCGCGCACTTGCAGCAGCGGTTTTTATAGGTTTTGGTTTATGGATTTTTATTGCTCAAAAGAACCAATTAACTGATTTGCCATTTGTAGCTGTCAAGGAAAATGCGACTCAAAGGCCGGCAACAACAGCGCCTTCATCAATAAGCGGCCCGACGAAATCATTAACTCCCTCTGAGAAAAAAAATACTGCATCAATAAATTTGGTGTCTACTGAAAAGGATAAAAATTCCGCTAAAAAATTATTGCAAGAAGATAAGGAAGAAAAAAATATTGATAGAAACGAAGTGTCAAAGACGGTAAATGTTAAAATTCCCGGACAAAAATCAATTGAAAATACGGTGGTAAAGAATGATAAAATTGAAAAGTCTGAACAGTTGATAAATACCTTGCCAGATTTGAATTATAAAATGGAGCCGAATAATTCCGGCTTGCTGGCGGCCAAAAACGAAACTGTTCCGGCATCGAATAATTTGTCTGAAAGCAAAACTCAATTAACTTATCCTGATGTGAATAACGCCAATAATAATTATATTTTTTACAACGTTCCTGCTGAGGAATTTAAGAAATCTAAAGTGGGTATCTTTCTGAAGAAAGTAAGAAGAATAGTAGAGAGAAATGACCCGATAAAACGCCTGCTTTCGGGAGATGAGAAACAAATAGTTTTAAAATAATTTAATAAACCTACCTATAACCAAATTTTTCCGATATTTTCCCGGACATGATTAATAAACGATTAATAAACAAATAAATGAAGAAAGCAATTTTAATTCTAAGTGTACTATTTGTGGGCACGGCGGCTTTTGCTCAAACTGATTCTGTAAAAGTGGAGCGAAAAAATGATACGATTCGCATTGGCGGAATGATTATTCTAAAAAAAGGAAATCCGGATGAAAGAAAGCGTGTAACCGTTACCGTTGGTAACAAACGCAAACAAAACAGGAATTCTAATGTAAGCACTGCTTCATGGGTTGTTGACTTAGGATTTGCTAATTGGGTAGATAAAACGAATTATGCAAATGCTGTAGCTAATGGTTTTATTGTAAATAAACCAGGCACTCCGGATTTGGTTGCGAATGATTTTAAATTAAAGACCATAAAATCTGTGAACGTAAACATTTGGTTTTTTATGCAAAGGCTCAATTTAGTAAAACACTATGTGAACCTGAAATATGGCCTGGGCATTGAATTGAATAATTACCGCTTCAAACCTAATGTGAGTTTGAATGAAGGCGGTTTCAATCCTTATAATTCCGGATCGGGAATGTCTATTCCACATCCTTTTATTTTCAGGGATTCTATTAACTTTTCTAAGAATAAATTAGCTGCTGATTATGTCACTATTCCATTTATGCTGAATCTTAATAGTAATCCGAATAATTCAAATAAAGGTGTAAGGCTTAGCGCTGGTGTAAGTATGGGTTATTTGTACAGTAGCCGGAATAAGCAAGTAAGTTCTGAGCGGGGGAAGCACAAAAATCGTGGTGATTATGATTTAGAGAAATGGAAATTTTCTTATGTGGGCGAATTAGGACTTGGCCCTGTAAATCTTTATGGTTCTTATAGCCCGAAATCTATTTTTGCTAATGATTTAAATTTTATGCCATATAATATTGGAATCAGATTGAGTAACTGGTAAGTTTTCTCGAGTATTTTAAAAGTATAAACCTGTTTTGAGAAAAACAGGTTTTTTTACATAAAAAAAAGAATAGAAACCTGAAATAAATATTTATTTACAGTGGAAGTATTAATCATTCAATAAAGAAAGATCTAATTTGAATTCAGGCAATACATCTTCGCCGGAAAGGATATTATTAAATCCTTTTACGATCTCATTTGTTTCATTCTTTCTATAAATAGTTGCGGTTTTATCATCAGGATTTATTAGCCATGCAAGCGCACATCCATTTTCAATCCATTTGTGCATTTTTCTGGTTAGTATTTTTAAATTATCCGATTTGCTTTTTAATTCAATTATAAAATCAGGGCAAATATGAGGAAACTGGTTTTTTTCAATATCGCTTAAATGATTCCATTTTTCTATGGCCATCCAACTTGCATCAGGCGAACGAACTGAGCCATCAGGCAGCGTAAAACCGGTTGATGAATCAAAGCAAACACCCAAATTTTTGCTTCTATTCCAAATGCCTAATTCTAAAAGGATATCACCATTTTTGATTCCGGTAGTAGCATTAGTTGGCGGCATAATAATAATTTGCTTGTTCTCATCCCTTTCAAGATGAAATAGTTCGTTTTCCTGGCAAAAATCATAAAACTCTTTTTCCGACATTGAATCAGATAAAGTTCCTTTTAAAGGTAATAGCTTGTCATCAACCGCGATTTCCATAATCCAAATTTACTGAAAATTTATTTGCTCAAATGCATGCTTCTTTCCCGATATAGTTGTCTGAAATACGGATCGCCGAGGTCTTTAATAAATCGTATTGATTCACCGGTACTTTTCATTTCTTGTAAGTTCTTTTTCTTCCCTTCCATTTCTGTGGATTAATTGCTGTATGGTGAATAGCTAAACAATAATCGTGTCATTTACGATAACGTAATGAATGGCATATGGGAAAACCCCAATGTTTGCAATTCGAACATTGTTATATCTGATTGCCTGGACTGTTGGCAGAGATCGGAGATGTTCCATGATAATTTTCACCTGCAAATTAAGTCGTTTTGGTTAGGCCGGATTTTGTTTTTGGTACCAGTCCCTTGCTCCCTTCAGATCATTATAGGCCTCAGGAATAAGGTGGAGTTTATACCGGTTCATCCTCTTTATCAAATTGTTCTGCAATTATGTCCCAGTCTAAGGTGTCTGTAGGATTATTTTTGTAAGAAGCCAGACGGTCGTCAATCATATCTTTTTGCCATTTAGGTATATCTAAGTGTAATTCTTCCTTAATAGCATTCCAGTCTTCAATGGGTAAAAATAATCCTACCGGATTGCCGGTTTTATCAAAAGTATATTGTGGATTAATATTGCTCATTATTATAAATCTGATTCATTAAGTTGAATTCCTATTGAATAAACCATTTTCAATTTTCATTGAATCCAGGTCAAAGTTATGCAACATGATTAAGAAAAATTTATTATCAACACAGGCTGGCAGAAACGATCTGTTATTTACTCAAATGCATGCTTCTTTCCCGATACAATTGCCTGAAATACGGATCGCGGAGGTCTTTAATAAATCGTATTGATTCACCCGTGCTTTTCATTTCCGGCCCTAATTCTTTATTTACATTTGGGAATTTATTGAAAGAAAATACCGGTTCCTTTATAGCAAATCCTTTTAATTTTTTCTCAAAAGTAAAGTCTTTCAGCTTTGCCTCTCCAAGCATGATTTTAGTGGCATAATTCAAATAGGGAATCTGATAGGCTTTGGCAATAAATGGCGTAGTACGCGATGCACGCGGGTTAGCTTCTATCACATACACTTCATTATTCTTAATAGCAAACTGAATGTTGATCAATCCTTTGATATGTAATGCTCTTGCTATTTTTTCTCCATATTCTTCCATTGTTTGTACTATTAATGGCGATAGATTGAATTGCGGTAATACCGCATTACTATCGCCGCTGTGGATTCCGGCAGGCTCTATATGTTCCATTACACCCATTACATGAAAATCTTCTCCATCAAAAATCGCATCTATTTCGGCTTCCTGGCAGCGCTCTAAAAAATGATCAATTAATATTTTATTATTGGGTAAATGTTTCAATAAACTCAATACACCACTTTCTAATTCTTCATCATTGAGCACAATGCGCATACGCTGTCCGCCCAATACATAACTTGGCCTTACCAGTACAGGATAACCTACACTTTTTGCAATCTCAATCGCTTCATCTGTATCATGAGCAGTTCCATATTTTGGATAAGG
>JBDTEK010000003.1:0-2762 GCA_039922575.1 Ginsengibacter sp. | reverse complement strand
TATCAAAGCTATATGAAAGGAAACCATGTATTGAACAGAGATGAAGAGGAACAAATTGGTTTCAGGCTAGCCAAACAGTTTGGCCTCAAAACTCTGTAATGTGTGAATGATTGGGGAAAGAATTATGAATATGTTGATTCGATTTTAGACGGTAAGGACAGTGCAGTTCCTAAAAATTTTTGGAATTATTTTTATCACAACCCTGATACATCTGAAATGTTTTTTAATAAGAATTTGTTTAAAACAAAAGGAATACTTGCTGATTTGAGAAATAGAAATAATGAGAAAAACCAGGAAAGAGACCTGGGAAATTATTTAATTGGGGTATTTAAATATCAATCGGCTGACAACTCGTTTTTTGGTGCGGATTTTACAACAGGTTGGTGGTTCAATAGAAATCTGCGGATATTCAGGAACATACAAAAAATTAATACGAAGCCAACGGACAGGATATTAGTAATTTTTGGAGCCGGGCATATGAACTTACTGAATATATTTTTTAAGGCTTCCCCTGAATATAAACTTATAGAAACAAACAAGTATTTAAAATAAAACTAAAGCCAACAGATTCTGTCGTTATTTATGTTTTGGCTGATTATGAAAGGTTCAGGAATGCAAGAATTAAATTAAAGTAAAACAATAAAACCACCTGGAGGTATCGCTTCAGAATTTGACAAATTAATTATTTAAAGATTTTTCTTAAACCTTTAAACAAATAATATGAATAAAAATATCTCAACCGAAATCCTCATCAATGCATCGAAAGAAAAAGTCTGGAATATTCTTACGGACTTTGGTAATTACAAATACTGGAATCCATTTATGATTAATAGTTCAGGCCAAGCTGTTGTTGGAACAAAGTTGGTGAATACTATGAAAAACAAGGATAAACAAATGAAATTTAAGCCAACCATACTGTCAGTAAAGCAATATGAATATTTTGATTGGTTAGGAAGTTTATATTTCAAAGGACTTTTTGACGGACACCATTTTTTTAAATTAGAGGATTGGGGTAATGGACAAATGAAACTAATTCAGGGAGAATATTTTTCGGGTATTCTTAGCGGAATGATTTTGAAATCCATTGGCGAAGACACAAAAAACAACTTCGTAAAAATGAACAACGCTTTAAAAGAATATGCAGAAAAGAATTGACAAATTTATTCTGACGGCAAGCTAATAGCTGCAAAAAAAAAATTGTCCTTTTAGATTTTTTATTTGAAAAGAGATAATTTCAAAAGTCTGTAATTTTCTTTTGAAAGAGAAACAATATAGTCATTGTATTTGTTCATTTTTGTAAACGCAAGGGTGGTATCGCTGTATCTTCTCTAAACAGAAATCAGCCAGAATCATCATTCATTTTGTCCGGAATTTTATGCAATCAGGAATATTTGGAGCAAGTACTTCACGAAATGAAAAAACAAATAGTTTACTTACTACACAAATTACAGGTCCGCAAAATATAACCGGTGGGCTATTTGGACCAGAAGGAACTATACAGGCAACAATCTTTTGTTTGGTAGCAACGCTTATTTTGATGTATCTGAATGTAAAGAAATACAGATTAATAAACCCATATTGGAAAAAGATAAGAGTTCATACCTGAGAATTAATCAGCCTTATACATCCGTTTTTTGCCGTCCGTTTTTGACCCGGAAAAGTCCGTTCGAAGTTTTATTTACCTGCTAATTTTACAATCAAAAAAAAGTAAATAAATTATAAAAAATGAAAGCAAAATTATTTATTATCAGCTTCTTAATCATTTCAAATGGCTATTGCCAAAAAGACAATAAAATTGTGATTGGCCATATTGACACTCTTTATTCAAAAGTGCTACATGAACAAAGGAAGTTGTGGATCTCTCTACCAGCAAGTTATGGCAGCGGCCTAAATGCTGCTAAGAAATATCCTGTGATATACTTGTTAGATGGAGATGGGCATTTTCAATCGGTCGCCGCTCTGTTGAAGCAATTCAGTACAAACGGTAACAGCATCTCACCCGAAATAATAACTGTAGGAATAACTAATACCAACAGGACATGTGACTTAACGCCAACGCACTATAGCCTTGGGCCCGATGGCAAACCTATGCCAGGATTGGGTTCATCGGGTGGTGGTGAAAAATTTACTTCATTTATTCAACAGGAACTGATTCCATATATTGACTCATCGTATCCTACAGCACCTTATAAAATATTTATTGGACATTCATTGGGAGGATTATTAGTTATGAACACGTTTGTAAATCACCGGGAACTATTTAATGCATATGTTGCCATTGATCCAAGTATGTGGTGGGATAATAAGCGATTACTTAAGCAAACCAACATGATAATGAATCAACAGAGTTTTGATGGCAGGAGTTTATTTCTTGCAGTGGCAAATACCATGGAGGATGGACTGGATACATCTCAAGTAAAAAACGACACTTCAGGAAATACGTTGCATATTCGATCTAACCTGGAACTCGCTTTAATGCTGAGCCAGCCTAAAAACAATCATTTAAACCGCGCATGGAAATATTACAAAAACGAAACGCATAACACAGTATCTTTTTTAGCGGAATATGATGCCATTCGGTGGGTTTTTAAAGATTACGCTTTAAATATTCCCGGTAATAATGTTGGATCTGAGGCTTTCAATGTTGATTATGTTTCCCGGCATTATGATTCAGTATCCAGGTTTATGGGGTATAAAATACTTCCCGATGAGCAAACTGTGAACTTCATAGGATATCAGCTTATGAGTGAAGGAAAAATGAA
>JBDTEK010000002.1:0-8237 GCA_039922575.1 Ginsengibacter sp. | reverse complement strand
CCGCTTACCTCCGCCGCAACATGGAATTGCACAATTCCATCGCAGATGTAGAAAGTTTTTATACCCGTTACACAGTTAAATCTGATGAGAATAATAAAGCAGAAATAGGAACGATCAATTCCTTTTTAGAAGGAAAGAAGCCCGATTAATCTAAGAGGGTTATTGGTTAATTAGTTAATTAATTTAGATGATTTATAAAGGTTAGGAATTTCAGACCACGCGATAAATTGAAATGATCCTTAAAAACCCCAAAAGTTTTTTGCATTTTATATTGTTTGATGTTCATTTACCCGGCTACTGACAAGGTAACCGGGTTTTTTTGGATAGAATAAATATGATTTAAAAAAAGAATTTTTTGAATTTATGAGGGAAAAAACTCTTTTTTCAAAAAAATAATTTCCGAAGATTCAATTTTTTTTGGTCTTCGATAAATTTAGTAGAATAAGATTTTTATTTTCTCCAATAATGGCTGTTTTAACCTTAGTAGAAAAGTTATGAAATACAAATAGAAACCTTATTACCTAATCGCTGGCAGTCCATCATAGTAAGGCAATAAGGTTTCGGTAAACTATATATCTGAGTTTTCTACTAAGGATAACAAGCCAAAAACCAGATCCCACTAAATTTATTAATGAATCAATAAATAGGATTTAAATAAGGATTTTTTATTTTTGAGCTTATCTTTCTCCAAATTTAAAAGCATTATGTTTAAAAGAATCTCACTATTTTTATTAGGTATTGCAGTCTCTTTTTTATCATGCGTTCAGAAGAAATACAAAGAACCGGCCATAAAAAGAGAAACTAATTTTGGTGATATTATTATTGAGTTATACCCTGAAAAGGCGCCAAAAACGGTGACAGCATTTCTCTCTTATGTTGATTCGGGTTATTTTAAAAACAGCTCATTCTATCGTGTTTTGAAAGAAGAAGATCAGCCATCAAATGCTTTCAAATCAGAATTAATACAAGGTGGAATATGGCAAACTAATTATAAAAAACAGCTTACTATACCTGGTATTCCAAACGAAACCACAAAGCAAAGTGGCATACTTCATAAGGATGGGATTATTTCTTTGGCGCGCACCACACCTGGATCTGCCAGTACTGAATTTTTTATTTGTGTTGGAGACCAGCCCGCTTATGATTATGGTGGTGATGCAAACCCTGATGGTCAAGGCTTCGCGGCTTTTGGCAAAGTAGTGGAAGGAATGGATGTAGTGAGAAAAATTCATGAGCAACCAGATAATGCAACCAGTTTTACGCCACCTATAAAAATTAAAAATATTATAAGAATTTGAGGGACAACGGTAAACGCTACCTGTCTCTGCAGGTAGCCGCGTTTTAATAATAATTAATTGAGAATGTCTGGTTTCAATCTACATTTGCAGATTATTTTATAAAGATGAAGTAATTTAAATTGTTTCATTTTGTTTGTGAACTTTAAAATAATAGTGTGCGGATAAATTTAAAGAAAGTAACCCCGGTGGGTTTGATCATCGCACTTGGGATAGTTTACGGAGATCTGGGTACTTCACCTCTTTACGTATTCAACGCAATAATAAGAGACAGGGTTATTACCGATGAACTTATACTTGGCAGTCTGTCCTGCATTATTTGGACGCTAACTTTACAGACCACCATTAAATATATTATACTCACGTTAAAGGCGGATAACAATGGTGAAGGTGGTATATTCTCTTTGTATGCGCTTATACGACGGCAAAAAAAGTGGCTGGTATTTCCGGCTATGATCGGGGGCGCTTCCATTATGGCCGATGGGATAATTACTCCTTCTATTACTGTTACTTCAGCTATCGAAGGCTTAAGGCAAATTCCTCTTTTCAGCGATATCGGAAGCAACACTATCGTTTATATAGTGATTGGGATATTGATCGCACTATTTTTTTCCCAGCAATTTGGCACTGCATCCATTGGTAAATTATTTGGGCCAATTATGTTTTTTTGGTTTTTAATGCTGGCTGTATTAGGGTTTATACATCTTTCAGACGGTCTATATATTTTTAAGGCCCTCAATCCCTATTATGGAATAAAACTATTGACTATTTATCCCGGAGGCTTTTGGATTCTGGGAGCCGTATTCCTCTGTACTACGGGTGCCGAAGCTTTGTATAGCGATCTTGGACATTGCGGAAGGTCAAATATCCGGATCTCCTGGATTTATGTAAAAATAGCATTAATCATTAATTATCTTGGGCAGGGAGCATGGTTACTCGCAAATCATAATGGTAAAACTTTTACTAAAGATATTATTGATAATGGTTTCAACCCTTTTTATGGAATCATGCCGGAAAGCTTTAAAATGATCGGAATTATTATTGCCACCGTGGCTGCCATTATTGCCAGCCAGGCGTTGATAAGCGGTTCTTTTACCCTCATTAGCGAAAGTATGCGATTGAACTTATGGCCAAAAATGAAAATAATTTATCCTACAGAGGAACGCGGTCAATTATATATACCTGGTATCAACACAGTTTTACTAATCGGTTGCCTGGGTATTTCACTTTATTTCAGGACCTCGTCAAATATGGAGGCCGCCTATGGTTTAGCCATTACCCTTTGTATGTTGGCAACCTCCATTTTATTTGCTAATTATCTAATTTCACGCAGGGCTCCTAAAATTTTAATTTACCTGTACCTTGCTGTTTATCTCACTATTGAAGTGAGCTTTTTGATTGCCAATCTTGATAAATTTCCACATGGTGGATTTGTCACATTGATTGTTGGAGGCGGATTATTTACTATCATGTACGTATGGTACCGCGCACGTAGAATCAAAAACCGGTACATAGAATTTGTAAGGTTGGAGCAATATCTGCCCACTATACAGGAATTGAGCAACGATATGAGCATTCCTAAATATGCTACTCATCTTGTGTATTTAACCAGCGCAAATAACCCAAAAGAAATCGAGCATAAAATTGTTTATTCTATTTTAAATCGCAAGCCAAAGCGGGCAGATATTTATTGGTTTGTACACGTGGATACGCAGGATGAACCTTATGCTGCTGAATATACGGTGGAAACCATTATCCCAAATGAAGTAATTAGAGTAGAGCTGCGTTTAGGTTTCCGTATGGAACCCCGCATCAACCTGATGTTTAGAAAAGTGGTGCAGGATATGGTGGCCAATAAAGAAGTAAACATTACAAGCCGCTATGAAAGTTTGCAGAAAAATAATGTAGTAGGCGATTTTCAATTTATTGTGATGGAAAAATTCTTATCACAGGATAATGAATTGCCTATTTTTGAAAGGCTGGTAATGAAATTATATTTTTTGGTAAAAACTTTGAGCCTCAGTGAAGAGAGGGGCTTTGGGTTGGAACAAAGTAATGTAACGATTGAGAAATTTCCACTTATTGTAGCGCCGGTACGAAAGCTGAAGCTTAAAAGAGTTTTCATTGATGAGGAAGAGTAAGGTTCAAAGTTTAAAATTGGGAGTAAATAGTATTAGAATTCATATTTTAGGATTTAAATCAGGGTTAATAATTTATCAATTGCAAAATACCGGCTGTTCATTCCAAATAAAAAGATGTATTCTACGATCATTTATATTATTGCAGGTTACTCTGTGGTGATGGTGCTTGTTTATCTTGTTCAGGAGAAATTTATTTTCAAACCTGAAAAATTAAAACAAGATTTTGTTTATAAATATGATTTCCCTTTTAAAGAATTGTTTATAGATATAGAGCCAGGCGTAAGAATAAACGGGCTTCATTTTTATGCGAAAGAGCCGCTTGGATTAATATTATATTTTCATGGAAACACAAGAAGCATAAAAGGTTGGGCTAAATATGCCAAAGATTTTTATCGCTATAAGTACGATGTAGTATTAGTAGATTACCGTGGATTTGGCAAAAGCACCGGACGCAGAAGTGAGAAGGAAATGCTGAATGATATGCAGGTGGTGTACGACACACTTGCAGTTCAATATCATGAAAATCAAATCCTTGTTTATGGAAGAAGCCTTGGAAGCGGGTTTGCTACAAAGATCGCATGTGAAAATTCTCCGCGTTATTTAATTTTGGATGCACCCTATTATAGCTTTCGCAAAGCAGTTCAGCGTTTTATTCCTATTTTGCCCATGCGGTACGTATTACGTTACCAATTGCGAACCGATAAATGGATACGAAAAGTAAACTGCCATACTTACATTATTCACGGAACTAAAGACTGGTTGATACCAATAAGTCAGAGTGAAGAGTTGCAGAAGTTGAATCCTGGAAAAATAACGCTTATAAGTATCGAAGGTGGCGGCCATAATAATCTTTCTTCATTTCCCGAATACCATAATTTTATCAGGGATATATTGGCACCTTAAGAAAATAGAATTAAAATAATAAACGGTAAGAATGAATTTTAAAAAATGAAATGTTTAAAAAAATAAAAATAAAAAAGTAAGAGAATAGCTGGGGAATAAAAAATATAAAAAGAATTAAAAAATGGATCAGCAAGAAAAACCCTATAAGGTTTCTACCAAAAGAAAAATACTAAGATGGGCAACAGGAATAACTTTTTTTTATTGCTCTATTGGTATTGCTTTATTTTATTTGCAGGAAAAGTTTTTATTTCATCCCAGGCTTTTGAGTGAAGATTTTATTTTCAGGTTCGATATTCCTTTTAAAGAAGTGAAAATACCGATGAATAATACGGATACGATTGATATGATTCAGTTTTTCCCTAAAGATTCTATCATAAAGGGAGTGGTATTGTATTTTCATGGAAACACAGGAAATGTGAACCGTTATGCAAAATACGTTTCTAATTTTACTGATAATGGCTATGAAGTCTGGATGCCTGATTATCCCGGCTTCGGTAAAACCACAGGAAAGCTGACAGAAAAAATGATGTATAAAGAAGCAACAGCAGTTTATAAGTTGGCGGATTCTAAGTTTGCGCCTGATAGTATTATCGTCTATGGCAAGTCGTTAGGTTCGGGAGTGGCTTCTTATATTGCAGCAAAACAAAAATGTAAAAGATTGATTTTAGAAACGCCGTATTACAGTATTCCTTCTTTATTCAGCAGTTATGCACCTATTTATCCTACCAACAGAATGTCTCATTTCAAATTCCCTGTTGGTGATTATTTGAAAGAAGTAGATATTCCAATAACTATTTTTCATGGCACATCCGACAAAGTAATTTTTTATAGCAATGCCGCTAAACTTAAAAAAGTTTTAAAACCCGGTGATGAATTTATTAATATTATTGATGGCGGCCATAATAATTTAAACGATTTTGCTCTTTTTCATGAAAAACTGGATTCAATTTTGAAGCTATAGGCTTTGAGCTTTTTGTTTTATACTTCGTAAAAGAGATTAATTCATTTGAAAATATCGCTTTGCAACATTTCAAAATGCACCCAAAGAGATAAAAGCGTGAATGATTTAACTTTAAAAATTAAAACTTACCAATTTACAACATGTGAGTACTTTTCTAAAATATGAATATGAATGAATTTTTAAAATTAGTAAACCATCCGGTGAAATTTAGGCTCTATTTACTATTTAAATTGCCTGCTGCTTTTTTTTCGGGAGTAAGAATTAAGGAGTTTACCGACGAAAAATGTGTTACATCTGTACCATATAAATGGCTTACACAAAACCCATTCAGATCAACTTATTTTGCATCACTTTCTATGGCAGCCGAAATGAGTACAGGCATTTTAGCATTGAGTAATGTTTATAGAAGATATCCTGCCATTTCAATGTTGGTTACAAAAATGGAAGCTAATTATTTTAAAAAAGCAGTTGGAATAACTTATTTTACCTGCGAAGAAGGATTAGCTGTAACAAGCGCTATTAATGAAGCGGGCAACAATGAAGAAGGTAAATCCATTACCGTAAAATCAATTGGAAAAAATAATGAGGGTGAATTAATTGCGGAGTTTTTATTTACCTGGTCGTTTAAATGCAAGATGAAAAAATGACTGATTCTGATGTCTAAAAGATTTATCTCAATTTGTTTTTCAACTATCTTTATTCTCTTTTTCAAATCTTAAAATGTCATTTATGAAAATAGCTTTCCATGGCGCAGCCCGCACGGTTACAGGTTCCAAACACTTGCTTACGCTTACTAACGGTAAAAAATATCTGCTTGATTGTGGAATGTACCAGGGAATGGGCAAAGAGACTGATGAGCTAAATCGTGATTTTGGATTTATTGCTTCTGAAATAAACCATTTGATCCTTTCTCATGCGCATATTGACCACTGTGGTTTAATTCCAAAATTAGTAAAAGACGGATATAACGGTAATGTGTATGCGACGCCGGCAACAAAGGAATTGGCAACTATTTTGATGGCTGATAGCGCAGGCATCCAGGAAAACGATTTAAAATTTGTAAATAAAACAAGAGCCGCACAGGGAAAACAATATTTATCACCATTATATGGAATGGAGGATGCCGTAAAAGCTGCTGAACGCTTTATTACCGTTGACTATGGGAAATGGTTTACCATTGATGAGAATGTTCAATTCATGTATCTGGATGCGGGGCATATAATCGGCAGCGCTACCGTTCATTTAAAAATAACTGAGAATGGAAAAGAAACGCATCTTACTTTTTCGGGCGATGTAGGCAGGTACCGGGATATTATTCTTAGATCACCAGATGTATTTCCGCAGGCCGATTATATTATCATGGAATCTACTTACGGAAATAAACTGCATGAAGAGATTACAGGTACCCCGGATGCGCTTTTAGAATGGATCAACAAAACCTGTTTGCAGAGAAAAGGGAAACTAATTATTCCCGCATTTAGTGTAGGCCGTACACAGGAAATTTTATATGCGCTGAATCAGTTAGAAGAAGAAAATCGTCTTCCGGATATAGCATATTACGTTGATAGCCCACTAAGCCTTGAAGCTACTGCAGTGATTAAAAATTACCCCCAATATTTCAATAGTCGTGTGCAGAAATTACTTTTATCGGATCAGGATCCTTTTTCTTTTAAAGGATTAAAATTTGTAAAATCGGTGGAAGAAAGTAAATCTTTAAATTACCGAAAAGACCCCATGGTAATTATTTCAGCTAGCGGAATGGCGGAAGCCGGAAGGGTAAAGCACCATATAAGCAATAATATTGAAAACAGTAGGAACTCAATATTGCTCACCGGTTATTGTGAGCCTAATTCACTTGGAGGCCGTTTAAAATTGCATCCAAAAGAGGTGGGCATATTTGGCCAGCCGCATGAAGTGAATGCAGAAATTGGCGAAATTAAAAGTATGAGCGCGCATGGAGATTACAACGATTTATGTCAATGGCTCGCTTGCCAAAACCCCAAACAAGTCAAAAAATTATTTCTGGTACATGGAGATTATGATGTGCAGTTAGATTTTAAAAACCGCCTGATAAGCAAAGGTTTTTTAGATGTGGAAATTCCGTCAAGGCATACTGAAATTGGTTTAGGATGAAGACAATTAGAATAGATGAACTTTGAACAATCAATTAGCATTTCAAACAACAATTGAAAGAAACTAAAGTTTTATTACTTATGTGGAGTCTTAAAAAGTTCTTAAATCATTAGTTATTGGATTGGTGGTTCCAATTTCTTGATAAAGCAAAAATAAAAGAATGGATACACTTAGTTTAAAGACAGGAATTCAAACTTTTTCTCCGGCTTATTTTGCATTGGCCATGTCTACCGGTATTATTTCCATCGCTTCAAGTATGTTGGGTTATCACGTGATCAGCAATTGGCTTTTTGTGCTTAACAATATTGAGTTTACAATATTGTCGTTACTATTTATCCTTCGGGTGTTGTTCTTTTTTACCGACTTTAAAAGGGATCTTTCATCACATGCTGAAGGTGCTGGTTTTTTAACCATTATCGCCGCAGCATGTATCCTGGGTGTTGAGTATGCCTTGTTGAAATATCATTTTAATTGGGCCATCATTTTGTGGTGCTTTGCATTGTGCGCCTGGCTTGTATTGGTTTATTCTTTTTTTATTTTGGTTACCATAAAGGAACAAAAGCCTTCTTTGGAAGAAGGCATTAATGGTTCATGGCTGCTTTTCGTTGTATCGGTGCAAGCATTATCTATTCTCGGAAATACTATCTCGCCTCAATTGAATTTATCCACGCCTGTTGCCTTGTTTATTAATTTGTTTTTCTATCTTCTCGGCGTGCTGTTTTACCTTATCGTTATTGGTATTATTTTTTATCGCACTACCTTTTTCCCAATGAAGGCTGATGAATTTAAACCTTCTTACTGGAT
>JBDTEK010000001.1:0-4014 GCA_039922575.1 Ginsengibacter sp. | reverse complement strand
TATCATAAACGATATTTTTAAATGAGTCACCCGTAGCGTCATAAATATCAATATCACCGGCACCAGCATTATTATGCCGCCACAATACTCCACTTCCCCAATCAATACCTGTATAATAGTTTCCGGGAAAACCCAGCACCGACAGTGAAGGGGTGGGCGGTAGAATGGTAGCATTTGCAATCGTTATTGCAAAAAATGCAACTAATAAAGTGTAATATTTTTTCATCAGTATTAAAATCAAAATTAAATATTCATAATGAATCTTTTAAATAATCTCATAAACCCTGACTTCTCAATAAAAGTGATTGGCCAGCACGAAATATAACGAAAAGTCTTCTTATTCGTTTTGTGTTACTCAATACTTAGCTCCTTGATTTTCGTCTAGTAAACTAATTTTATACCCACCGCTCATTCCAATTCCAGGCATTAAATTGTCATTAAAAAAATCAATAAATTCCGTGCCTGGACCAGAAGGATAACGCCATGCTCTACGATGTCGGGTAACTCTTTCGGGCCCTTTATTGCCATTAAAATCATCTGGTACATGATTAGTTTATATCCGCCAGAATAACTTACCCTGATGAGCAAGTCTTTTACCGCTGTCGGAAAGAGTAATTTTCTTTTTATTTGTATCGTGGTCTATAAGCGATATTTTTTGTGATGAAACATAAAGGTTCAACATTAGAAGATTTGCTATCAATAATAGAAAGGTTCGAAGTATTTTCATCTGCATTGGTTTATTTAAAAACTCTGTCAGGATACTTGCATTATAAAACTCTTACCGGGCCAACCAAGCCAACAGGAAAAAAGGGCTGGCGTGACGTCCATACCTGTGCAACTTTATTTTCCTTCAATGACTTCATGTAGTTACCCAGTGTGGTGATTAATTGTATCCGGATCGTGTTGTTCCCTTTTTTTACAAACCCGGAAATATCATGGATGGGATCGCCATACCATTGAACTCCCGTTTTTTGATTATTAATGGTAATCTCGGCTACACCATGCGTTTCCCCGAGTTGTAGATATTTCACATTTCTTGCATCTGCGAGGGCAAATGTATTTTCATAAATAACGGTTCCTGCAAATGTTTTAAGGTCTTCCCTCTGAGAGAAATCAATAAGTTTATCTAATGTGAGAGATGTGGACTTGCCGTTTATATATTTTAGAGTAAGCTTCCAGGGGTTTTTAATAATCATAGAAGTTCTTTTACTGATATCAGGCTCAATCCACTTCTTCCCGCCTTGTTCCGTATCAAAAATAATCAGCCGTGACTCACTAGGGCCAAGATGAATTTTTAATTCGTTGTTTTGCAGAGGATACAGAAAACGTTCTCCCGTTTGCGGATCCCAGAGCCATGCATTTTTTTTTGTTATAGTAAATTTTGCTCTCAATATGTGTTCTTTCGTGGCACTGTAGTTACTAAAAAAGAAAATGTCTTTATCCGCGCTGCGGTAATAAACGTGGCTTACAAATTTATCAGGGTTATCGATTGCTACATAAGGCTTGATATCAAACTGCTGCTGAATCTTTCTATACCAACTCACAAAATCTTCTACCGGAGCAGGCACTATTCCTGCTCTGGCAGGATCGGTATCTTTTAAAATATTGGGGATACCTGAGATGCCTCCTTCCGCTAATTTTTGATTAGTAGGAGATTGAGAAGGCACTTTTTCAATGCATACTAATTTACCGCCTGCATCAGTAAATCGTTTTATGGCCTTTTCGGTAGAGGGCAGTAAAGAATCCACGTCAACAAGAATAAGTGTTTTGTAATTTCGTGTTCCATAGGTCAGCATTCCATCTGCAATCGTAGCTTGCTGAATTATATTTTCAGTTACGTAATCGCATCCACTTCCATTTTGGTGAATGGCTTCCCATACCTGGTAAACATATTTAGGATAAGCAAACACGGGAAAAGGATCTCTTTGAAAACCAAATTTCATAGACAGATCAGCCAGCGGCGGCAGGATGGCTATATCGGCCTGCATCTCGCTTTGTTGCAAAACAGCATACAGCCGTGTCTTGTAATCAGCCCATTTTTTAAAGTAGGGCCACCATGTATTTCTTTCATTGAAAAAAGTACCGTAACGCACCCATCCCGGGAAAGGCGCTTCCAGCGGACTATAATTAAATCCATGTAACACAGAGTGGGTAACACCTGATAAAATACTTTGATCGCCTGATATTTTAATTCTTTCAAGGGAAGCATTAAAAACCATTCCCGTATTGGTCATTTCTTCACAGCTTATCTCTTTCTTACCTGCCAAATGTGCTCCGGAAGAAACAAATTTGTTACTCATTGTATAGGCTCTTCCTATACGATAATCTTCATCACTAAATTCGTAACCTGTACTTTTACTCATCCAGGTTTCACATTCCGGTATGTCAATCAGCATGCTTGCTTCCACAGGGTTACATGGCCTGCCATAAGCCTGCATGCGGGATCTCACATCATTTTTACGACACCAGTTGACGAAAGTGTCCATAAATCTTTCTTTGAATAATTCTACCCTTATATCTTCAAAATCATAACGCACACGATTAATAGTCTGCTGAAATGTAGGGCTAAGTTTTGAACCATAATCTCCCTTTGCGGCATTACCCATCTCACCTACTTTAAATAGTATAAATGGAAAGTAAGGAGCAAGGTCGTATCCTTTTCTTATTTTAAATTGTTCAAACATATCCGCACACCAATTGGCTCCCTCCAGTTCCAGGCTATCGGTAAAGAACGCACGAAAATAATTTCCCAGAGGCCCGAGGCGTTCTACCAGTTTATCAGACATCCTGTTAAGGTAATTTTCTACTGCAGATTTACTGTAATGATTCAGTACCGGGCCACCTGCGCCGGGAGCGCCATTTATAACCGCCATATATCCTGTTAACTTTACCAGGTAATACAAAACGTATTCGCCGGTGGGTACTGATACAGTAATGACATCCTGCTTAACCTGATCCGTCAGGTCTATACATGCATTAAGATCCTGTAGATGCTTGGGCACCAGTTTGATCATCATCAAATCTTTTAATCCATCAGCATACTTTGAGTGTATTTCAGGATTCACATCGTCTAATAATTCCTGACTCTTAATCTGATAGGTTTTTTCTCCGGTCAGATTCCTGGTGCCAAGAGCAGCCATTTGTGTCTGATCTGCGCGGCTTAAAAATTCGCCGCCGAAAGGCCAGCCGGAGCCCACAATCATATCACAATACATATCTCTTTCTTTTGCTCCTTTCAATGCAACCTCCAACATGGCTATCCATTCATCACTCAACCATTCAAGAGATTTTATATTTAAGTCATCAGTATAGGAAGGGAATTTTATAGGATTGATCTCAACTCCACCTATGCCAGCAGTCTTCATTATATCCAGCTCCCGCAGGATTTCATTTTTTTGCAAACGATCTCCATTCCACCACCATCTTACAAACGGCCGGTAAATGCTACCAGGATTTTTGAATGATTTGTAAAGGTCTTTGTCTAACGCAAAAGGAACACGGTTATCTTGCAAGTCTCCAATGTTCTTGAGGCTCATGAGCGATAGGCCTGCTGTGGTCAGCGAACCTAATTTAATAAAACGTCTTCTATTAATATTCATATTGATTGAGTTGATGAGTTTAAATAAAACAAAATGCTTTTAAATATTATTATACTAATCCTCAATTGTCGTGCTTCCCACTACCTGTCCCGATTTTTTTCGGGAAAGAAACCAAGTCTTCAAAGTGTTTTTCTTAATATTCCTGACGGCTTAGTTAGAAAACTTTTTACGGCAAAATAAAACTTACTTTGACAATAGTACCAATATTAAAAAACACGAAATAACCATTTACCCAAAGTTCCC
This sequence comes from Ginsengibacter sp., assembly GCA_039922575.1. GTDB lineage: Bacteria > Bacteroidota > Bacteroidia > Chitinophagales > Chitinophagaceae > Ginsengibacter. Next base: position 172 of record JBDTEK010000001.1, on the reverse strand, counting down.
AATGCCTTTCCATGATCATTTAAAAAATAGGAAAATATTTACAGTGGACCAACAAATAAAAATGATTTTTATTTTAAGATTACCCGCCTAATTCTTCTATTTTTAAAATCCGGGCTACCTATAAAAATTTTAGAAAAAATTGTTAGTTAAAGAATATTATTTTCAAGCCCAC